>WLNV01000113.1 GCA_009699615.1 Actinomycetota bacterium | reverse complement strand
TGGAGATCGCTGCCCGCCTCGACGAAGACCCGCCCGAGAACCTCGGCGTCGCGATCGTCTTCGGCGGAGCCGGATCGGCTCAGGCGGCGGGCCTGCGCTATTGGCTGCGCAGCCGCCGCAAGCGTGGAATGAAACCGGCCGACATAGCGATCCTCGACATCGAACGCTGCTCTGATGGAGCGCCATGCTGGTGGCAGCGCGACGGGATCGTCGTTGCAACCGGTCTCCACCCCCAACTTCGCCGAGCGGCAAAAGCGGCTGCCGCCGGCCTCGGCCACGCGATTGAACCGCGTGGCGGCGCAGACGCGACCGGCGCCGGCGTCGCTCGCGGCGACGGCTGGCCCGCAATCGCAATCGGCTCGCGCGCCTTCGAGAAGGGCGAAGAGCCGGCCGCCGACGAAACCTCTGCCGTAGTCACCGATCTCGGCGAACGGCTGATCCGCGAACTTGACCGTGAACTCGGCAAGTCCAGCGAGAACGACTAAGGATCAGTCGTCGTGGTCGCTGTCGTGGTGGCCGTCAGCGGATGACTCGTCATCATCAGAGGACTTCGACTGGTCGTTACCTGAGCCGAGCGACGAGCTTGAGTCCGACTTAGCCTTCGGTGCAGTGCCAGTGGACGGCATCTGGCCTGACGATGACGAGTCGGTTCCAGTCGAGGATCCTGTAGCTGCAGATTCGCCAGCCACAGTCGTCGTCTTGGTGCGGGTCGAACCGGTAGTCGTGATCGTCCGCGTGACAGTGATCGTCCTCGTCGGCGCCAGCGAGTCGTCAAGTGAGCGCTGGTGGTAGCTCAGGCCGATCGGCTGGGAGACAAGGCGACTGGCGGCAAAGGTCACACCGGCGGCAATAAAGAGGCCGGCCAACGCAAGAACAGTGATCAGAGCGATACGCGAGGTCATGTCTCAAGCCTAGAAGAGCCTTGGGAAAGCCCGGGTAAAGGATCATCGCCGGACCGCGGCAATGTGATCGTTACCTCAGCTCCGCCGCCCGGCCGATCGACGATCGTCACCTCGCCGCCCCAACGGCGCGCCAACTCGCGCACAATCGAGAGCCCAAGCCCAGTGCCAGGTGGGCCACTGCGGCCTGCCTCACCGCGACGGAAGCGCTCAAAGAGTGACTCGCTCGTCTCATCACCGAGCCCTGGGCCGCCGTCACAGACGACGATTGCGCCGCCAACCGAACTGAGCTCGACCGGCGCGCCCGGCGCGTAAGCGAGAGCGTTCTCGATCACGGCGTCGAGGATTCGATCCACGTCGGAGTGATGGCAGGCGAATTGCGCGTCCTCGATCACGCCGAGGCGGAGCTCGCAGCCAAGCTGCGCAGCAGCGGCCCGCCAGCGCTCAAACGCGCCGTGAAGCGCGGTCGCCGCGTCGGTTACGGCGAGTGGTGGCTTGCCTTCCCCGGCCCGGCTCAGCTCCAGCAGCTCGTTGACGATCAGAGCCAGCCGATCGACTTCGGCGATCGCTGCGTCGAGCTCCTCTCGCTGCTCATCGTCACTTGACTGCGCGCGCGCCTCCTCGAGCCTGAGTCGCATGCCCGTCAGTGGTGTGCGTAGCTGGTGCGATGCGTCTGCAACGAATTCACGTTGGGCGCCGAGCAAGACGGTTAGCCGCTCGGTCATCGTGTTGAAGCTGGCAGCCAGCGCGCGCTGCTCTGTACTCCCTTCGACCGCCGCCGTCGCCGTCAGGTCGCCGCCGGCCACTCGCCTCGCGGCCTCGTCGAGCCTCACGATTGGCTTTGTAATGCGACGCGCGATTACCGCGCCGGCTATCAGCCCGAGGATGATCACAAGCAATCCGACAAGCGCGAGGCCAAGCCAAGCGCGGCGGATCGCGGCATTGACCGAGCTGACGCTCTGCGTTACTCGGACCGCTCCTCCTGGGGTGGCACCGGTGTAGACGGGAACCGCCGTCGCGAGAATCTCGGCGCTGAGAGTCGTCGAGTATCGCTTGACCTGGCTCACGTCCCCGCGAAGCGCGGAGGCAATCTCCGGCCGGTTGGCGAACGACGAACCGATAGGAGCCGCGCCATCGGAATCGGCAAGGATTAGACCCTTCTTGTCGACGATGACGACGCGTCCACTGACGGCTTTGGCTGCAATGAGCGCCAGCGACTTGAGTCGCGCAGAGTTCGGCGGATCGATCACAGAGACTGTTCTGCTGGCGACCGCTTCGGCCTCGGTCCGCGCTTCCAGACGAACTTCGGCATCGACACGGTCCCGCAAGCTGACTGCGAGCGGGACAATGAGAGCGACGACCGCGAGCACCAGCACGTAGGCAAGTGCCAGCAGCAGCCCGCGCCGCAGCGTTATGAGTCTGCGCTCCCGTCGCCGCCGGCGAACCGGAAGCCGACGCCGCGGACGGTCTCAATCCAGTACGGCTTGTTGGCGTCGTCAGCGAGCTTGCGCCGCAGCCAGCCGATGTGAACGTCGAGCGTCTTCGTTGATCCGAACCAATTCTCGTCCCAAACGCGCGTCATCAGCTCGTCCCGGCTGACTACGTTGCCGGCGTTGCGGGCCAGCTCATAAAGCAGATCAAACTCCTTGAGACTTAGATCCAGCTCGTTGTCGCTGAGAAACGCGCGGTGCGTGGCCGGGTCGATTCGCATCTCTCCGACCACGACCGTCTCCCCGACCGGCTCCCCTTGGTCGGCCGAAGGGGCCTCACTGCGGCGCAGCACGGCGCGAATCCGAGCGATCACCTCTGCGCTGGAGAAGGGCTTGACGACGTAATCATCGGCGCCGATCTCAAGTCCAACGATGCGGTCGGTCTCGGTTCCCCTGGCGGTCAGCATGATGATCGGCACGCCTGAGCTGTGGCGAATCTCGCGCGCCACGTCGCGGCCGTCGCCATCAGGCAAGTTCAGATCGAGCAGGATCAGCTCGGGCGGGTGCGCGGCAAACTCGGCCAGCGCATCGGCGACCGTTCCGGCAACCGTCGCCTCAAAGCCTTCACGGGCAAGCAACTTAGCCAAAGGCTCAGAGATCGCTCGCTCGTCTTCGACTACGAGAATCCTGGGACCGGAGAGGCTCACAGCCCCAGCCTACAGGCGATCAGCACGGCAATCACGACCCGAAAAAAGCTTTACCGAAGCTTTCCCTGCGTTTTCGGAGCCGTTTCACCTCGGACCGCCACTATCCGGTCCATGATCAATTTCTCTCGCACACAACTCGCAACCGGCGGAACGATCCTCGCCCTTGGTGCTCTCACGGCAGTCGCCGTTGGAGCCCAGAGTGACAAGTCCGCCTCGACAGCCCAGAAGGCGACCCCGGTCGAGGTTCGCACCGTCGTCGTCCATCGCACGGTACGGGTAACCAAGCACCGCAAGCCGAAGAACGCTTCAACCGGCGGATCGGGCGGAGCAACGAGCGGAGCATCACCGGGCTACAGCTCGGGCTACTCGGGCGCAGCGGTCGCAGTACCGGTGAGCACCCCTACCTACTCAGCGCCTAAGCCGGCGCCAGTCCAGAGCCAGACCAGTGGCTACGGCGGAGGCGGCGGCGGCGAGAACGAAGGCGACGACGACGGCGGCGAGCACGAAGGTGGCGGCGACGACTGATCGCCGCGACACCGAAACCGACTGAATCCCAACCAACTGAACCCAATCCAGAAACAGAAAGAACATTGCAATGAGCCCTAATACGACAAACAACCAGAGCAAGCCCAGAGGTCGCCGCAAGAACCCGACGATCGTCCCGGTTCTGCTTGCCAGCGCGGCGCTCTTCGCCTCGATGGCCGGCTTCCTCGGAGTCCAGGTAGCTCAGGGCAACGATCCAATGCTTGGTGCGGGGAACTCGCCCGCACAGTCAGCAAGCGCTTCAACGAGCTCGAGCAGCTCGTCACGCCAGCAGTCCTCGGCGCCGGCCCCAAGCCCGATCCAGACCAGCACCAGCGGTTAGCCGAAACTCCCAAACGAAAAGGCAAAAACGATGACCAACCAACAAAACAATCAGCAGAGCAAGCCCGCAGCCAAAGCTCGCAGCAACGACACTGTGATGCCGGTCTTCTTCGCCAGCGCCGCGATCTTCGCCCTACTCGCCGGCTTCCTCGGCGTCCAAGTCGCAAACGGACAAGACCCGATGCTTGGGCCTAAGAAGCCAGTCATCGCTCAGAAGAACCTGATCCTCCGCAAGGTGATCAAGACGAAGAAGATCGTCACGATCGTTGACGCGCCGACAGCGCCGGCAGCAGGAACCGGCAATGGCGCCGTCTACGCCAGCACTGGTGGCGGTGGCGGTAGCTACAGCGCACCAGCGCAGAGCTACAGCGCTCCTGTCCAGGCCGCACCAGCTCCGGTCCAGACAGCAACCTCGTAACCTCATGCCAAGCATGACCAGCGCCCCTTCGAGCGACGTCGTTGATCGCGCCTTCGAGCTGATGGGGACGCACATCCGGATCCTCGTTGGCGAGCCAAGCAGCCCCGATTCCGGCAGCCCGGAAGATGCGGCTGACCGCGTCGAGGCATTCCTCAATGTCTACAACGAGACGATGTCGCGTTTTCGTCCCGATTCGGAGCTGAGCAAGCTGAATGCCGACCAGCGCGAGGAAGTTCCAGCCTCCCCACTGATGCGCAGCGCGATCTCAGCTGCGCTCGCGGCTGCGAACCAGAGCGACGGCCTCGTCGATCCAACCCTTCTTGGCGAGCTCGAGGATGCCGGCTACCGCGAGCACTGGACCTCCGAACACCGCGTAGAGCTGCGCGAAGCGCTGGCCGCCTACCGCTCGACCCCCGAGCCGGCCGAGCCCGCATCGGCCAGCCGCTGGCGCGAAATCTCGGTTGATGACGAAGCTGGCCTGATCCGCCGCCCTCGCGGCGTTCGGATTGACACCGGAGGAACCGGCAAGGGCCACGCAGCCGATCTAGCCAGCGAACTGCTGAGCGGTTTTGAAACCTGGGCCGTTGACTGTGGCGGTGACGTCAGAATCGGCGGCAACTCGGGTGTTGAACGCGCAGTCGAGGTTCTAGGCGCCTTTGATGACGGACAGATCGAAACGATCACGGTCCGCGGCGGAGCGGTCGCCACGTCGGGGCTCAACTCGCGGATCTGGGTGGACGAAAGCGGCAATAGCGCCCATCATCTGATCAACCCGGCGACCGGCCGGTCGGCCTTCACCGGTCTCGTCGCCGCGACCGCGGTAGCCCCAACTGCTGTTGAGGCTGAGACGCTTGCAAAGCTTGCACTACTCAAGGGACCAGAAGCCGCCGCACAGGTTCTTGCCCGTTTCGGCGGGATCACCGTCGCGGCGGACGGAACGGTCGAGCGGATCGGCAGCCTTAATGCGGCGCCGCGCGTGCGACTCACGATGCCTTCTCCAAACTCCACCAAAGGGAACTGATGATCGGGCCTAACCCTCTCGAGTACGGCTGGTGGCTCGCCTCCCGCTCTTCCGGAATCGTCGCCCTGCTGGCGGTCTCAATCTCGGTGATCATCGGCCTAATGATGGCCAACGGGCTACCGCGCAAACCTGGGGCCAAGCGAAAGCTGCTCGCAGTTCATGAATCAACCGCGCTGGCCGGTCTGATCGCAATTGTCATCCACGGCGTCACGCTGCTGGGTGATTCGTACCTCCACCCCACGATCACGCAGATCGCGATCCCGTTCACGATCAGCTACCGACCCTTCTACACCGGCCTTGGCATCATCGCCGGTTGGGGCGCGATCTTCCT
>WLNV01000112.1 GCA_009699615.1 Actinomycetota bacterium | reverse complement strand
GGCGCGCTAATTCAAGGACGCTGGGAGCGCTCGCAGTACTCCGGGGTCGAGCTGCTCGACAAGACGCTCGGAATCCTGGGCTTCGGCCGCATCGGGCAGCTTGTAGCTACGCGTGCCCAGGCATTCGGAATGAAGGTGATTGCCTTCGATCCGTTCATCGGCGCCGAGCGTTACAGGGAGCTCGGGGTCGCACAGGCCGAGAGCGCCGATCAGCTCTACGCCGAATCGGATTTCATCACGCTTCATCTTCCGAAAACGCCTGACACTGAAGGCTGGCTCAACGCGGAAGCATTCGCACAGATGAAGGACGGCGTGCGCATCCTCAACGTCGCACGCGGACCCCTGATCGTTGACGAGGATCTGCAGGCCGCGCTTGACTCGGGCAAGGTCGCGGGTGCGGCGCTTGACGTCTTCCAGAGCGAGCCGATGACCGACCATCCTCTTTTCTCGTATCCCAACGTGATCGTGACCCCACACCTCGGAGCTTCAACCAGTGAGGCGACCGACCGGGCCGGCTACCAAGCTGCCGAGCAGGTAGCAGCAGCTCTGACCGGGAAGGGCGTTACGAGCGCCGTAAATGTTCCGTCCGTCGCCCCTGAAGACCTTGAGGTCCTCGGGCCGTTCCTACCGCTCTGCCATCACCTTGGCAAGCTCGTTTCGGCGCTGGCAGAGGGTGGCGCCGTCGATCGGATTGAAGTTGAATACTTCGGGCGCATCGCCGAACGGGACTGTCGGCCGCTGACAACGAGCGTGCTGCTTGGCCTGCTCGAGGGGCGAACCGAGGAGGCGGTCAATGAGGTCAACGCGCCGTCGATCGTGGCCAAGAGGGGGATCGTTGTCTCCGAGACCAGCCGCACCAGCGCTCGCGACTTCACGGAGCTGGTTCGAGTCACTCAGATCTGCGGCGACGAGCGCACTCGCGTGGTTGGGACGACTCTCGGCCGCCGGCATCGGCCGCACCTACTTGAACTCTGGGATCGGCGCTTCAACCTCCAGCTCCATGAGCACCTCGTGCTGTTCCAATACGAAGACGTCCCCGGGATGATTGGCCACGTCGGCGCAGTACTGGGGGAGAACGGGATCAATATCGACAACGCAGCTGTCGGCTACGACCCTGACGGCGAAGACGAGAAGGCCCCAGCAACTCGGGCCGTGATGGTGCTGACCACAAGCACGCCGGTCCCGCCCGAGGTCGTCGCGCAGGTTGCCGAGCACCCGGGCATCGTCGCCGGCCGCGCAGTCGACCTCGACTGATCCGGGCCTTGTCGGCTGCACCGGAAGTGCTTGGTGTGCCTGAGAGGAGTACTTTTGATCGATGGGTACGGTTTCGGTCCCGTCACAAGAGCAGACTCCGGCAGGTTCCGGACCAGGTGACAAGGGCCTGAAGTCAAACGCGATCGGATTCATCTCTGGTGTTGTTATCGGGGTTGCGTCGACCGCGCCGGGGTATTCGCTCGCCGCCTCGTTGGGGCTCGTCGTCGCTGTCGTTGGCGTCGGCGTCTACGCCCCGGTCATCATGATCGCCGCGTTCATCCCGATGCTGCTGATCGCCGCTTCCTACTACTGGATGAATCGAGCCGACCCTGACTGCGGCACAACCTTCTCGTGGGTCACTCGTGCGATGGGTCCAGGGCTTGGCTGGATCGGCGGCTGGGCGATCATCGTCGCCGATGTGATCGTGATGGCCAACCTCGCACAGATCGCGGGTCTCTACCTCTTCCTCTTGTTCGGGATTGATGCCCCGTCAACGATTGCTGTGACTGTCGTAGGAGTCGCCTTCATCGCCGCGATGACTTGGATCTGCGTGATCGGCATCGAGCTCAACGCGAAGACGCAGGTTGGACTTCTGGCTGCAGAACTCATCACGCTCGCGATCTTCGCCGTGGTTGCGTTGGTTCGCGTGTATGCCGGAGACGCGCCTAGCGGTTCGGTCAAACCTTCTTTGGAATGGTTCAACCCCGCCGGGATCGGGTCGGTAACGGCGCTCACGAGTGGTGTCCTCTTGGCGGTCTTCATCTATTGGGGATGGGACACGACCGTGACCGTGAACGAAGAGACCGAGGACTCGACAGAGACACCTGGCCGCGCAGCGATTGTCTCTGTCTTTGTCCTCGTTCTGACCTACGTGATCGTCACGGTCGCCGCGATCGCATTTGGCGGACCAGACCGCTTGGCCAACGACGAGAGCGGCGACGTGCTCGGGCTACTCGCGAATGACGTATTCGGCAGCGCGCTGCTCGGCAAGCTCGTAATCATCGCCGTCCTTAGCTCCGCTGCCGCCTCGTGCCAGACGACAATCCTGCCAACCGCGCGAACTGCTCTCTCGATGGCTCGTGCGAAGGCGCTCCCGGCGAAGCTCGGCGAAGTTAACCCGCAGTACATGACCCCCGCATTCGCGACTTGGGTCATGGGTGTCGTCTCGGTGATTTGGTACGTCGGCTTGACGATTCTGTCCGAAAACATGCTCTTCGATGCAATCGCCGCGCTCGGGCTGATGATTGCCTTCTACTACGGGCTGACGGGCTATGCCTGCGCGATCTACTACCGCCGCGAGCTGTTCAAGAGCGTCCGAAACTTGCTCTTCATCGGCGTCGCACCAGTACTCGGCGCGCTGATGCTCACCGCCATCTTCATAAAATCTTGCTTCGACCTCGCAGATCCGGCCAACTCCACTTCAGGTGCATCTTGGTTTGGGCTCGGGCCGCCTCTCGTAATCGGTCTCGGCTTCCTGCTGATGGGCGTCGTGCTGATGTTTGTTTGGCGCATCCGCGGGCACCAAGAATTCTTCGGTCGCAAACCAGAAGTAGCGGACCCCGCGCTCGTGGCGCGCTCTCCCGCGGGAGGAGTTTGAAATGGCTGGCACAGTTATCGTGGGTTATGACGGCAGCGAGGGCGGTAACGCCGCCCTTTCGGAGGCGATCACCTTGGCAAGCGTGCTCTCCGCTGATCTAACAATCGTCTTCGCTTACGAAAAGGTTGTCGTTGGCGGAGAGTCCCACGACCTCGACGAAGCAGTCGAGGAGATCGGGGAACGGATCTTGGCTGAAGCCTCGGCAACCGCTTCCGGCGCGGGGATCTCATTCACCACGCAGTACGTGGAAGGGCCAGCGGCGGAATCACTCGCGCTGGTCGCTGAGCGCGAGAACGCGAGCTACGTCGTGGTTGGTGGTACTGCCGAACGGCCTCTGAAAGCTTGGGTCCTTGGCTCGACGGCGAACAAGCTGATGGCGATCGCCGAGTGCCCAGTCGTCGTGGTCCGCATCCCGTAGGCCCGCGATGCAACGCAGGCGACGGCGCCGCAACACGAACCCGCCCGCTTGCTAGTCTGGAAGGGCATGTCGAACACCCTGCTAATTCGCCGTCTTCTTCTCCCCCTTCGGGGGGAATAACGCGCTGGCGGCCGCGTAGCCGCGACAGAACACGAAGAAGCATCAGGCAAGAGCAAGCAGAAGGAGTCTTTCGACATGGATCCAAATCAAGTACTGATTTTCGACACAACGCTGCGGGACGGCGAGCAGTCGCCCGGAATCTCGCTCAATACGGAGGAGAAGCTTGAGATCGCGCAACAGCTCGCGCGTCTCGGCGTGGACGTTATCGAGGCCGGCTTCCCGATCGCATCGCCAGGCGACTTCGAAGCAGTTCGGGAAATTGCTCGTCAGGTTGAGGGCCCGATCATTGCCGGGCTTGCGCGGGCCAACGCAACCGACATCGAGCGCGCCTGGGAGGCAGTAAAGGATTCCGAGCGGCCACGGATCCACACCTTCGTCTCAACTTCTGAGATTCACATTAAGCACCAGATGCGCAGCACTCACGACGACGTGCGCGGTTTGGCTCGAGCGTCAGTGGCGCAGGCGCGCGAACTCTGCGATGACGTCGAGTTCTCGCCGATGGATGCGACGCGGGCCGATGTCGGCTTCACCGCTGAGATCTGCCAGATCGCGATCGACGAGGGCGCTACGACGATCAACATCCCGGACACCGTCGGCTACACGATGCCGGAGGAGTACACGCGCTTTCTGCAGGGCCTTTACGAAGCCGCTCCGGGCCTCAGGGACGTAGTTCTCTCAACGCACTGCCACGATGACCTTGGTCTCGCGGTCGCCAACTCGTTCGCGGGTGTGCTCGCGGGTGCGCGGCAGGTCGAGTGCGCAATCAACGGCATCGGCGAACGCGCCGGCAATGCAGCGCTCGAAGAGTTCGTAATGCTGCTCAACACGCGCGCGGCCGATCTCGACGGTCTTTACACCGACGTCAAGACGACAGAGCTCTCCCGCGCAAGTCGCTTGGTCTCGCGCCTGACCGGGTACGCAGTTCAGCCCAACAAGGCAATCGTTGGTCGAAATGCTTTCGCCCACGAGTCGGGCATCCATCAGGATGGCGTGCTTAAGGAGCGCACGACGTTCGAGATCATGGACGCAACGAGCGTCGGCCTTGATGCCAACCAGATCGTGCTCGGCAAGCATTCGGGCCGTCACGCGTTGCAGCAGTCTCTCGAGGAGCTCGGCTACAGCGTTAGCGGCGCCGCATTGAATGCAGCTTTCAAGCGCTTCAAGGAGATCGCCGACAAAAAGAAGCAGGTCACTGCGCTCGATCTTGAGGCCCTCGTCGGCGACGAGCTGCAGCAGGAGACAGGCTTTGCGCTCGAGTCGTTCGAGCTGACCGACAACAGCGGTGAGCAGCCGCGCGCGAAAGCCAGCGTCACGATGCCCGACGGCTCCACTCGTGCGGGCGAGGCGACCGGAGACGGAGCAGTCGACGCCGTATTCCACGCGATCAACGCTGCGACCGGGATCGACGTCAAGCTCCGCGACTTCCGCGTCGATGCCGTCACTGCGGGCCAGGACGCGCTTGGCGAAGTGCACGTAATGATTGAGCGCGACGGTGAAGCGGCATCCGGCCGCGCCGTCGCAACCGACATCATCGAAGCCGCGGCACGCGCATACATGCGCGCGCTGACGCTCGCGACACGCCGCTTGGATGCAGATGACGCGACAGACGACCGTCCGACCCCGGTACCGTGACCGCCGTGACCGAAACGACGAAGCAACCAACCACCCTGTTCGAGAAGTTGTGGGCCGCGCATGAGGTCAGCGAAGGGCTGCTCTACATCGACCTCCATCTCGTCCACGAGGTAACAAGCCCACAGGCTTTCGACGGCCTCAGGCTCGCCGGCAGGACGCTCCGGCGCCCCGACCGCACAATCGCGACGGCTGATCACAACGTTCCAACAGACGGCACGCCGACGGCAGCCAGAATCAAGGATGAACTGAGCCGCGTTCAGGTCGAGACGCTTGAAACTAACTGCGCCGAATTTGGTGTGCCGGTCTACTCGCTCGGCTCCGAGCACCAAGGAATCGTGCACGTAATCGGACCCGAGCTTGGGCTGACTCAACCTGGCATGACGATCGTTTGTGGCGACAGCCACACTGCGACGCACGGTGCCTTCGGCGCTCTCGCGTTCGGGATCGGGACCAGTGAGGTGGAACATGTCCTCGCAACGCAGACGCTGGTTCAGCGCCGCCCGAAGTCAATGCGAATCCGTTACGAAGGCGAGCTCGGCTTCGGCGTCACCGCCAAGGACCTGATCCTCGCGACGATCGGGCAGATCGGGGTCGAAGGCGGTGTCGGTCACGTGATCGAGTTTGCCGGGCCCGTAATCGAGTCGCTCTCGATGGAAGG
>WLNV01000111.1 GCA_009699615.1 Actinomycetota bacterium | reverse complement strand
TGAGCTGGCGAACAGCGGTTGGCGTCCGGCCAACGGCGACCTCTTGATCGTTTGCGTCGTTGACGAGGAGACGGGCGGAGCCGACGGCGTCGCATGGCTCTGCGAAAACCATCCCGACCTCGTTCGCTGCGACTACTCGCTCAACGAGGGCGCCGGCGCCTTCTTCGAACTCGGTGGCGAGCGGCTCTACGGCGTCTGCGTTGCTGAGAAGGGCGTCTGCCGCTTCACGATCACGACCGACGGTGTTGCCGGCCACGCCAGCAACCCGCGCTTCGGCGACAACGCGCTGCTGAAGTTGGCGCCGCTGATCACGGCGCTCGGTGAGTGGGAACCGGTTTACGACCTGACCGATGGTGCAAGTGCGCTGATGACCGACCTGGGCGCGCCGGTTGAAGACGGCGACGTCGGCGCCGCGCTCGATCGTCTGCGCCAGCGCGAGCCGCTGCTGGCTGCCTTCGTTGAGCCGATGCTCGGCCTGACATTCGCGCCGACCGTGATCTCTGCCTCAGGGAAGATCAACGTGCTGCCGTCGCAGGCCAAGCTACGAGTCGACTGCCGCACGCCCCCCGGCCTTGGTGAGGCGCTGGTTCGCAAACGCGTTGCTGAAGTTCTCGGCACCGAGGGCTACCGGCTGGAGTTCACCGAGCAGGCGATCGGCAACGGCTCTGCGGTTGACAGCCCGCTGATGGATCTGCTCAGCGGCTGGATTGCGCGCGAGGACCCGGGTGCGCGGACGGTGCCAATCGTGCTGCCGGCTTTCACCGACTCGCGGACGATCCGCGCGACCTTCCCGGACTCGGTCTCCTACGGCTTCTTTCCGATGCGCCACACCTCGCTGGCGCAGATGTGGCCACTGATCCATGCCCCCGATGAGCGGATCGACGTTCGCGATCTTGCCTTCGCCGCTCGCTGCTTCAGCGAGATCGCGCAGGAGCTGCTCGGCTCGGCTTCGTAGACTGCGCAGAAGAATGTTTGATCGAATCGACCACGTGGGCATCGCTGTTGAGGCGATCGACCCTGCGCTGAAGCTCTACGAAGGATCTTTCGAGATGAAGCTTGTGCACCGCGAAGTGGTCGAAGAGCAGGGAGTTGAAGCCGTACTGCTGGACCTTGGCGAGAACCACATCGAGCTGCTCCAGCCGCTTAGCCCGGACACTCCGGTCGGCCGCTTCCTTGAGCGCAGCGGCCCGGGGATGCATCACATCGCCTACCAGGTCAGCGACATTGACAGCGAACTTGAGCGGCTCCGCGCCGCAGGAATCAAACTGATCGACGATGAGCCGCGGGTTGGTATCCGCGGCTCGCGAGTTGCTTTCGCCCACCCCAAATACACCGGCGGCGTTCTGACCGAGATCGTCCAGCCAGCGGAGGATCACTGATGGCCAAGGAATCAGCAGAAGGCGAGCGCGTAGTGCTCGGACTCAAAGGCGGAGGCTCGTTGCCGTTGAAACTCAGCGCCAGTGACCGCGAGAAGCTTTTTGGCTCGCTCGAAAAGGGCGGCTGGATCGACCTCAAAGACGAGGACGGCCCCGTTCGCGTTGACTGCTCGCAGGTTGTTTACGTGCGCAGCGAGAGCGAAGAGCACCGCGTCGGCTTCGGACTCGGCTAGTCGCCTCGGCCTGCCGCGCAGCGAGAACGGATTAGTGACTTAAGCGATGAAGGTCGGAATCATTGGCATGCCCAACGCCGGGAAGTCATCGCTCTTCAACGCGTTGACGCAGGCCGGCGCGCAGGCCGCCAACTATCCGTTCACGACGATCGAACCGAACGTCGCCGTCGTTCCGGTCGAGGACGAGAGGATGGTGCAGGTAGCTGAAACGGTCGGTGCCTCGGAGATCGTTTGGGACACGATCGCCTTCCACGACATCGCCGGGCTCGTAGCCGGTGCGCATAAGGGGGAGGGGCTCGGCAATCAGTTCCTAGCCAACATCCGTGAGACCGACGCTCTGCTGCACGTCGTCCGTGCGCACGGCGATTCGAACGTGATCCACTCCGAGGGCAGCGTCGACCCGCAGCGCGACATCGAGATCATCGAAACAGAACTGATCTTCGCCGACCTTGAGCAGGCTGAGCGGCGCCACCAACGCATCGCCCGCGAGGCGCGCAGCGGTGACGCCCACGCGATCGCGGAAGAAGCCTGGCTCGCGGCCGTAATCGAGGCGCTCAGCGCCGGTCACCCGGCTCGCACCGTTCCGGTTCCCGATGACGCGCCCGACGCAATGCGCTTGCTCCAGCCGCTGACCGGTAAGCCGGTGCTCTTCATCGCCAACGTCGATGAGGGTGATCTCGCCGTGCCGGAGGTCGTCAGCGCGCATGCCGCCAAAGAGGGCGCCGGCGCCGTTGCGATCTCCTCGCGGCTTGAAGCTGAGCTCTCGGAGTTGAGCGACGAGGATGCCGCCGCTATGCGTGCCGACCTTGAGCTCGACGAGTCGGGCCTTGAGATGGTCGTCCGTGGTGCCTTTGAACTGCTCGAACTGATCGCCTTCTTCACCGCCGGTGAGGCCAAGCCGGCCCAGTCATGGCACCTGCGACGCGGCTCAACTGCTTGGGACGCTGCCGGCGCAATCCACACCGATATTCAGAAGGGCTTTGTCCGCGCCGAGATCATCGGCTGGGAGGCGCTGGTTGAGGCCGGTGGCTACGCGGCGGCGCGCGACCGCGGCACGCTTCGAACCGAAGGCCGCGACTACCAAGTCGCCGACGGCGACGTGATCACCGTCAACTTCACGCCCTAGCGACGTCGAACTTCTCAAGCCGCTCAGCGAGCCTGTTCATTCCAAGCTCGCGCGCTGTCGCCGCGCCGCGGCGTGTGTCGAGTGGGGCGTCTTTCGGCCTCTTCAACTTGATCGGCTGCAGCGTCGCCATCCCTTTGAACGCTTTCAGCAAGTCTGGGTCATCGGTTAGAGCTGCCCGCGTGCGTGCCGTCATCTCGCTGGCGGGGTCCGCTGCCGCGGCCAAGACCGCTTCGAGCGAGCCATATTCGTCCAAGAGCAGTGCCGCGCCCTTCTCACCGATTCCCTTCGCGCCTGGGATCCCGTCGGAAGGGTCGCCGCGAAGCGCGATCAGGTCGGGAATCTGAAACGGCTCAACACCGCTGCGCTCGCGCACTTCGGCCGGGCCGATCAGCTGTGGCCCGCCGCGCGCCGGATAGAGAACGGTGACCTGCTGCGAGGCGCACTGGAACATGTCGCGGTCGCCGCTGAAGATCAGCGTCTTCCCGCCGGCCTTGCTCTCCAGCGTGGCCAGCGAGCCGAGCAGGTCGTCGGCCTCGAGGTCGCCGGCATCGAGCGAACTCCAGCCGCAAGCGGCGAGGAAGCCGGGCGCGAGCTCCCATTGGTGCTCAAGTTCTGGCGGCATCGGTGGGCGGTCGGCGTGGTAGGCGGGAAAGGCCTTGACGCGGTAGTCCCCGGCCTCGGCGCCGAAGCAGCAGACGACCGCTCGCGGACGGTAGTCGGCAACCGCCTGCAGCAGCATGTTGGCCGTTCCCAGCATCGCGTTCACCGGTTTGCCGTCTGTTCCCTTGATCGATTTCGGCAGTGCGAAGAAGGCGCGGTAGAGCAGCGACGGGGTGTCTACGACGAGCAGCGGCGCGGTCACTAGCGGCAGGCTACCGTGATACGGACTCGGCGGCTGCCCGTACTACGGTCGAGATTCAGATGGCTGAAGAAGACAAAGGCGAGATCCAAGAGACCAGCAAACTGCCCAGCTCAAGGCTGGCGCGTACGGCCAAGTTTGGCTCGCTGGTCGGTGGCCAAAGCGCGAAGTGGGCGGCCACGAGCGCGATCAACCGGCTGCGCACGGAGGAGCGCGCGGACGAGGCGACGCAGGCGCGCGCCTTCGACCTCGCCGACCAGCTCGTAAAGCAGCTCGGGCAGATGAAGGGCGCTGCGATGAAGATCGGCCAAGTCCTCTCGACAGTTGACTTTGAGCTGATCCCCGAGGGCGACCGTGAAGAGTTCAAAGCGCGCCTCGCTGAGTTGCGCGACAACGCTCCGCAGGTCGCCTTCAAAGATATGAAGAAGGTCGTCGAAGCCGACTTTGGCGAGCCGATCAGTGCGGTCTTCGCGAGCTTCGACGAAGAACCGATCGCTGCCGCCTCAATCGGGCAGGTTTATCGAGCCACAACCCATGACGGCGACGAGGTGGCGGTCAAGGTTCAATACCCCGGGGTGGCTGAGGCTGTCGAGACCGACATGCGCAACGTCCAGATGCTGGTGCCGCTGCTCAAGCGCTTAGCTCCTGGGATCGACGCCAAGGCGTTGCTCGCGGAGCTGCGTGAGCGGATCGCCGAGGAGCTCGACTATGAGCTCGAGGCCGCCAATCAGCGCCAGATTGCGCGTGCTTACCGCGGCCATCCGTTCGTCCGCATTCCAGCGATCTTCGCTTCGCTCTCCACTCGCCGCGTGCTCGTCAGTGAGTACATCGAAGGCGAGAGCTTCACGCAGATGAAAGATCGCAGCGATGAGGAGCGCGATCGCGCCGGCGAGATCGCCTTCCGCTTCTTCTTCGGCCTGCTGATGCGCGAACGGCTTGCGCTCGGCGATCCCCACCCCGGCAACTACATCTTCTGTGACGATGGGCGCGTCTGCTTCCTCGACTTTGGTTTGATCCGCCGTGTTCCAGAGCAGTACCTCGACGGTGAGAGGGCCTTGGCGCGCTCGGTGATCGAAGGCGACGCCGAGCAGACGCACCGATGGCTCTCCGAGCTCGGCTACCTGCCGCAGCCCGACGAGTTTCACCCCGAGCGCGTGCTTGAGCAGCTTCAGACCGCCGGCGAGTGGTACTTCACGACCGGCTACCGCAGGCTTGATCCGGAGTATGTGCGCAACGCAATCGAGGTCGGAAGTTCTCCCCGCTCACCGCACTACGACTACATGCGCAAACAGACGCTCCCGCCGGAGGCGCTGCTGATGCGCCGCATGGAAGGGCTGCTCTTCAGCGTCCTTGGCGAGCTGCGCGCTGGTGGCGACTGGGGCCGCTTGGCACTCGAATACATCGCGGCTGAGCCGCCCTCAACGCCGCTCGGCGAGGGCGACGCCGACTTTTTTGCTGCGCGCGCGTAGGCTTTAGACCAACTATTCATTCGGAACCAAGAGGAGCGCAGATGGCCACACTCAACGGTGTAGACGAACTGAAGGCCGCAGTAGGCACGGAGCTTGGAGTTAGCGAGTGGTACTTGGTAACTCAGGAGACGATCAACCAGTTCGCCGATGTGACCGGCGACCACCAGTGGATCCACGTTGATCCGGAAAAAGCGAAGGAGACTCCTTTCGGCGGAACGATCGCCCACGGCCTCTTCACTCTCTCACTTGGGCCAAAGTTCACCTACGAGGTGATGGCTGTCGAGGGTTTCGTTTTCGCCGTCAACTACGGCTACCAGAAGGTGCGCTTCCCGGCTCCGCTGATGGTTGGCGCGAAGGTTCGGATGCGCGCACTGCTCAGCTCGGTTGAGGACGTTCCAGGTGGCGTCCAGATGATGGTCACGCAGACCTTTGAGACTGAAGGCGGCGAAAAGCCTGTCTGCGTAGCCGAGTCGCTGGCACGGATGTTCACCTAAGAGAAGGCACGAAACTCCCGGCGCCGCTCGCGGCTCGCTAATCTCGATCGATGACAACGATTAGCGTGGAAGACGAGCGTTCAGCCCTCGAAACTGTCGAGCGGCGCCTCTTTATTGGCGGGCAGTGGCGCGA
>WLNV01000110.1 GCA_009699615.1 Actinomycetota bacterium | reverse complement strand
TTGCTGCTCGTCGGTCGCGACGGCAACCTCCCGCCAGATGTCGCCAACTATCTGCGCGACATTCGCCCCGGCTACTCGTCCGACCCGGTCCGCGGCGTTTACAATCACGCTTGGATCATCGGAGACCCGGTGGCCGTTACCGACCGCGCGCAGGCGACGATCGATAGCCTGCTCGAGATAGCACCTGTCACGAGAAGCACCGCGACCCCATGAGTGAATCCCAGAAACCTTCAAACAACCCGACTCAGGCGCTTGACGTCAGCGTTGACGACGTCCGCCAGTTGGTTCACGCGTCGACCCCCCACTTCTCACTTCAGTTGCGCAACCGGATCCGCCGTCTGATCGAAGATCTCCCTGCCGGCCACCCGGCGAGGCTGGAGGGTCAGTTCCAGATCGCCCGCCTTGACGAGCTCGGTTACGACGGTGAGGTTCGAGGCCAGCAGAGCGACGGGCTGGAACCACTGGCCTGCGTGACAGACCCCAAACTGCGCTAGGCGGGCCGGGGCGATCGAAGAGAGCCCCCAGAACCCCGTCGGGATTGAAGGCAGCGCGCTCAAGGGCCCGTTCCCGGTCGGCGCCTACGCCGAGATGTTGCGCGAGGAGCTGCGTGGCCGCGCCCGATTGCAGCTATTCGGCGAGATTTGGAACCTGAAGCAGACGAAGGCGCGTGTCTACTTCGAGCTGCGCGACGCGCGCGGCGCCGTCCCGTGCGCGATGTGGACGAACAAGTTTGAGGCGCTCGGCGAGGCCGCGTCAACTCTCTCCGACGGCGCTCAGATAGTCGTCGCAGGCGGCCCCGACTATTACCCCGGAAGCAAAACCTCCTCGCCGTCATTCTCATTCGATGTCAGCGATCTGCGCGTTGCCGGCGAGGGTGACCTGCTGGCCCAGCTCGCGGCGCTGCGCCGTCAGCTTCAAGCAGAAGGGCTGTTCGAGCCGCAGAAGCTGCTCGCGCGCCCAAAGCTGCCGCGCACGATCGGCGTGATCACGAGCGAATCGGGCAAGGCCCGCGACGACATCCTTGCCGGCCTCCAGCGCCGCGGCTGGGCCGGGACTCTGGTCTGGGGCTTCGCGCCCGTTCAGGACCGCAAGGCCGCGGCAGCAATCACGCAGGCGCTGACAGACCTCGCGGGAATTGAGCAGGTGGAGACGATCATCGTCGCCCGCGGCGGTGGCTCGTTGGCCGACCTCTTCGCCTTCTGTGACGAAACTCTCTGCCGCACCGTCGCGCTGCTGCGCGTGCCAGTGATCGCGAGCGTCGGCCACCACACAGATCAGACGCTGATCGACGATGTCGCAGCCGAGAGCTGCTCAACGCCAACGCACGCTGCAGAGGCCGCCGTACCGTTCGACATCGGCGCCGAGCGCAGCGGGTTGCGGGCTTCGACCGAGTCGCTTTCACGTCACGCACAGCGCGCAGTAGTCGGCCGCGCCCGAGCCCTTGCGGCGCTGGCGCGGGTGCCGGGTACACACATCACGCGCCAGCGACGCGAATTGCATCAGGACGCGCGCGAACTACGCGCCGCCGGGCAGCGCCGCCTGATCCTTGAACGTGACCGGACGGCAATGGTCGGCGAAGTAATCAAGCGCAAAGCGGTTGCCGCAGCAGGACCGGACAAGCTTGCCCGCCTGCGAACGCTCGAGGGCCTCTCGAGCGCGCTCTCTGCCCACGATCCACGCGGCGTGCTGGAGCGCGGCTACGCAATGGTCGACGATGGCGACGGGAACGTAATCACCAGCGCCGCTCAGGCCCGAAAGGCCGCGAAGGTGCGACTGCAGTTCGCCGACGACGCTGTTGCTGCGAAGATCATCGACAACGATGACTGAGCCCCAGCAGAGCTACGAACTTGCGACCGCCCGCCTTGAGGAGATCATCCGTCGGCTCGACTCCGGTGAGGCTGGCCTGCGCGAAACACTGGAACTCGTCAAGGAGGGTCGCTCTCTAGTCGAGTACTGCGCTGGAGAGCTGGAGGCCGTAAGCCAAGGTCTCGATGAGATCAAACTCGACGAGCTGATTGCCCGGCTCGAAGACCAGACACCCGAGACAGAGGAGCCGCAGTGACGACTTTCGATCAGCTCGCCGAGCTGCCATTGACAATCGACGGGCACGAGCTCAGCGGCCAGGAGGCCAATATCTCATCCGGCTTTCTGCGGATGACGACGACGATCAACTTCAGCGGCGCCGGTGAGGTCGGTCGCGGCGAGGACGTCACCTACGACAATGAGGATCACGAAGCGCTGCAGGCTTGGGGCGCGCCGCTTGCACTGGCCGGCGACTGGACTTTCGGCAGCTTCTGTGAAGCGCTCGAAGCGCTCGATCTTTTCCCTCAGCCGCCTGTCCGTGAGATCTCGCGTAACTACCGAATCTGGGCCTTCGAGTCGGCGGCACTCGACCTGGCACTGCGCCAGGCCGGCGAATCGCTGCACCAGCGCCTAAACCTGACGCCGGCGCCGCTGCGCTTCGTCTGTTCGCTGCGCCTCGGCGAGCCTCCGGCAATCCTCGGGCCACTCGAGCAGCGGCTTGCGCTCTACCCGGGCCTGGAGTTCAAGCTCGACCCCACGCCGGCATGGGACGAAGCGACGCTGCAGGCGGTCGCTGCCAGCGACGCTGCCAAGATCCTCGACTTCAAAGGGCTCTACGAGGGCACTGAAGTGGACACGCCTGCCGACCCCGACTTCTACGAGCGCGTGCTGGCCGCGCTTCCAGGTACTTGGATCGAGGACCCAAAGCTGACACCCGAGATAGATGCCGTGCTCGAAGATGCACGAAGCCGCATCACCTGGGACGCCAACATCAATTCGGTCGCCGATATCGACGCGCTGCCGTTCCAGCCGACGATGGTCAACATCAAGCCTTCGCGTTTTGGGCCCTTAAGCGAACTTTTCGGCGCCTACGACACCTGTAACGAGCGCGGGATAGCGATGTATGGAGGCGGCCAGTTCGAGCTCGGGGTCGGCCGCGGACAGATTCAGTACCTCGCCTCCTGCTACCACCCCGAGGGCCCAAACGATGTTGCGCCAATCGGCTACAACGAACCGGTGGTCGCCGCGGGGCTGACGCCAAGCCCGCTCGCCGTCGCCGCCACCGAGGTTGGGTTCCAATGGCAGTAGAGGCCGAGCGAGAAGGCTGGCCGTTCTCTTACGTCGATCGGATTCGCTTTGGCGACCTCGACGCGATGCGCCACCTCAACAACGTTGCCTTCCTTGGCTTCTTTGAGAGTGCACGGATTGCCTTCATCCAGTCGCTGGTCGCTTCGCACAGCCCAGTCGAGGCCGAGCACAAGGTCGGCCTGATCTTCGCCGAGGCGCACATCAACTACCGCTCGCCGGGCCTCTTCGACGAGGAGGTGCGGACCTTCATCCGACCGCGCGCGCTGAAGCGATCGAGCTTCCGCACCGAGTTCCTGATGACCTCCGAGACCGATGGCCGCACACTGGCCGAAGGTTGGGGAGCGCTCGTCGGCTACGACTACGTCGCCGACAAACCCACCCCAATCGCCGAACCTATCGCCGCGGCGCTACGCGCCAACGGCGGCGAAGCTGATCCTGAGCTCTAGACGCGCTTGATCAGCGTGCCGGTGCCGATTCCGCCGCCGCAGCACATCGTGACGAGGCCGTACTCCTTGTCCTCATCCTCCATCTCGTGCAGCAGCGTTGTCAGCAGACGTGCGCCGGTTGAACCAAGCGGGTGACCCAGAGCCATTGCTCCGCCACGTGGGTTGACGCGGTCCATGTCCGGGTTGTGCTCGCGTGCCCAAGCGGCGACGACCGGTGCAAAGGCCTCGTTGACCTCAAAGAAATCGATGTCATCGATCGTCATGTTGTTGCGCTCAAGAATCTTGGCGGTTGCCGGGATCGGGCCCTCAAGCATCTTCACCGGGTCGCAGCCGACGCTGGTCTCATCAACGATGATCGCGCGGGGTGTCAGCCCCAACTCAGCGGCCTTCTCGCGCGTCATCATCAGCACCGCTGCGGCGCCATCTGAGATCTGCGAAGCGTTGGCGGCGGTGACCTTGCCGTCGGGCTTGAAGACCGGCGTCAAGGCGCTGAGCGTCTCGATGTTTGTGTCCGGGCGGATTCCCTGATCGACCGTCAGGAGGGTCCCGTCAACCTCGATCTTGACCATCTCGCGGGCGAAGCTTCCGTTCTCGGTCGCCTTGTTGGCGAGTGCGTGTGAGCGAACCGCAAGCTCGTCAAGCTCTGAGCGAGGAATCTCCCACTGGTCGGCGATCATCTCGGCGCCGAGGCCCTGGCCGACGATGTTGTGCTTTGCCATCAGCTCTGGCGTGAAGGCGTATCCGTAGGTCTCCTGCGTCTCCATTCCGGCTGAGAACGGCAGGTGGCCCATGTGCTCGACACCGGAGCCGATTACGACGTCATGGACGCCGGTCGCGATTAGCGCTGCGCCGTATCCGACAGCCTGCTGAGCGGAGCCGCACTGCGTGTCGATCGTTGTCGCCGAAGTCTCAATCGGCAGCCCTTCCTGCAGCCAGGCGTTGCGGCCGATGTTGAAAGCCTGCTCGCCAAACTGCTGGACGCAGCCCGCGATCACAGTGTCAACTTCGTGCGGATCCATCCCAGTGCGGTCCATCAGCTCGCCGTAGGTGCGGGCCAGCAGCGCTGCCGGGTGCGTGTCCTTGTAGTAGCCCTTCTCCTTGTGGCCGCGCCCGATTGGGGTGCGAACGGCTTCAACGATGACTACTTCTCGACCCTGTAGTGCCATAACGGATTAAGACCTCTCAAGTTGAGATTGCTGGACCGTTCAAGGGTACCGACTTGGGTGACCGATCGGTCAGTTGGCGCTTGGGGAGGCCGACCGGTAGGGTTCCGCCGATGCCTGAACAGATCGCAGTTATCGGCAGCGGCGCCATTGCCTGTGGGCTGGCCGCAGTTGCCACCAAAACCGGTGACGTAACGCTGCTCGCACGCAGCGAGGAATCGGCCGAGCGCGCCCGCGCGTCAATCGAGAAGCAAGTCGGCAGGATGGGCGACGAGGCAGGCCCGGGGACGGTGACGGTCACGACCGACGTCGCCGACACCGCCAGCGCCACAGTCTTCGTTGAAGCTGTTGCCGAGGACGCAGCGATCAAGGGCGAGGTTTTCGCCGCGATCGCCTCGGTCTCATCCGATGATGCGCTCTGGGCGACGACTACCTCTTCGCTCTCCGTCGGAGAGCTGGCGCGCGCCAGCGGCTCGCCCGAGCGCTTCGTTGGTCTCCATGTCTTCAACCCGGTGCCACGGATGGCGCTGATCGAGCTGGCCTTCCCAGACGAGGCGACCGAGGCAACGCGCGAGCGCGCAGCGGCGCTCTGCGAGGCGCTCGGCAAGACGGCTGTTCCGGTCCCCGACCTGCCCGGCTTCGTCGTTAACCGCCTGCTCTTCCCCTACCTCTTCTCGGCCGTTGACTTCCTCGACCAGACGGGAATGGACCCGGCCGACGTTGATGAAGCGATGAAGCTCGGAGCCGGCCACCCGATGGGGCCGCTCGCGCTGCTCGACTTCGTTGGCCTGGACGTTTCGGCCGCAATTGGCGACGAGATCGGCTCGCCAGCGCCGGCGCGCGTGCAGGCACTGATCGCTGAAGGCGCGCTCGGTCGCAAGAGCGGCCGCGGCTTCTACGACTACTAAGCCGCTCGTCGCCCCTGCCGACGGGCGGAAGGCGAAGCTCATCAATCGATTGCTCGCCCCCCT
>WLNV01000011.1 GCA_009699615.1 Actinomycetota bacterium | reverse complement strand
TCGTGTGGCCGTTGCCTGTGAGGCGTCTAGACGGTGCCTGTTGCGTACGATCTCCGTGTTGCCTGGCTACAGGGTAGGGATTGTCCGTCTAACGGTCATGATCCCCTTGTTGGCACTACTGCCTCGGGGACGCCCTAACGGCGGCTGAGGTGCTGGTAGACTACGAAGCACGCGGGCACCACCGCGAGATTCCACCTTAGAGCGCCCTGCTAGGCGCTCTTTGGCTATGTAGGGGTGTGTCTACTGCGCTGCGTTAGCCGAGTTCTGAGGGGCGTTCGGCTTGGTGACCACCGTGTTCTTGGTAGCCGTACCGCCGATGGGAAGCTTGTTGAGTGCGGCCTGTCCCTGCGGCGTGATGATGAGGCCGAGGACGATCAGTACCGACATTGGCCCGGCGACCTGTGGTGCGAAGTCAGCCAGTAGCGACAGCATGAGGAACACGACCGCGGTTGAATACACGCGCCTGAACTTCGATCCGCCCTTGTCGTCTGTGGAAAGGACGTACGCGAACAGAAAGAGGCCCATGACGAGGGCGCTCTTCCTGGCGTTCGCGGTGTTCGGGCTGGAGAGCGTCTGCCCTGGTGCCCGAGCTGCCTGTTGGAACTCGCTAGCCATTCGCCAGCGGCGACGGGTTGCGGACGGTAGCGGTTCCGCTGCCGCCGCCCTGCACGATTGGCTTCGGAGTCGTGTTATCGCCCTTCAGAAGGGACCACACGCTCAGATTCTTCCAGCCCGCATACACAATGAGGGCACCAAGCAGGACGGCGGCAACGGAAACGAACACCTTGATTAGGCCTGGTTCTTGCTTACAAGTCCCTTGACCATGCCCGAGAGCATGACGCCGAGGACGAAGGCGATGGTGTAGCCGAGGAAGTTACCCTTCATGATTCGTGTTCTCCAGTTCTTGAGAGTGGGTTACCGCTTGCCGACGCTGACGGCGAACTTGAAGCCCGCCTTGTCGAGAAGCAGGAGGCCGAGGACGGCGACGAGGACGAGGGACACCAGGCCCATGTGGGCCGATGCAGCGCCGTCGTCGGTGCGGCCACCCATCCCTGACCCCGCCGTGCTGGCGGAGTACAGGGTGGGCTGACCGGTCATCAGGACGGACGGATCGAACCCGGCCATCGGTTAGTTACCCGTGCGGACGGACGACAGCGACGGGGCCGAGAGCTGCTGCGCGAAGCTCCAGGCGTACGACGAACCTTCCAGCGAGACGCCGTTGACATCGTTCGTGAGCACCTGGAGGGTGTTCGCGCCGCTGCCCCAAGTGCCGGAGAACTCAATGCGGCTGGCCTGGTTGGTGCCGAGGAAGTTCTGCATGCCGAGGGTGCCATCGACGCCCTGGATGTTGATGCCGTCGATGCTGGCGAACCTGACGGGCAGGACGCCGGTGTCGGCAGCGACATTCGTCGAGCCTGCCTGACCGACTTCGCGGGCGAACCACTCGTTGAGGACGTAGGCGGGGTCCATGCTCAGCCAGAGCGGGGCGCCGTCGATCTGGAACGTGGTGGGGTTCGGGAAGTTGCTGAGTGCCTGACGCACGTTCGAGCTGTTCCTGACGACCATCACGAGGTTGCGGTAGATGTTGCCCTTGCGGATCAGGCTCGCCGTCATCGCCGTCGAAGCGGTGATCGTCGGCGTGGAGAGCGACCAGTGCTGCACGGTGCAGCCGACTCCCTGAACGCCCCAGATGTTCTGGCCGATACCGGGCGGGAACGCCGTCTGCGCTGCGCCCGACTGCTTGTTGACGCCATCCGGCACGGTGTACGCGGCGAGGATGTAGTCGAACACGAGCGACGGGATCGTGGTCGGCGCGGTCTGCCAGATGTTCGTGGACAGATCGACGGTGGCCTTCAGCTTGTACGGGCTCTGTGCGTCGAAGTTCGGGAGCGCACCGAGGCCGGAAGCCTCGCTCATCTCAAGCGGGATGCGCCACTGGAACAGCGGAGCGGTGACCGAGCTGGAGTAGAGCTGCGAGAGCGTCGGGTCGTTGACGGCCTTGTACTGCCCGTACTTCTGGGCGAGGTACGCTTCGTAGCCCGACCAGGTGGGGCCGCCGTACAGCTCTGCGCCGTTTGGGTCGGTCAGCGAGATGTTGGAGAGGATCTTCGGCGGGTAGTCGGCGTTGAACGTGCCGCCGGTGCCGGACGAGTTGTTGCGGAGCCGGATGTCGATCCAGCGGGCGAACCCGTAGGACTGCACGCTGTTCTGGAGCGGCGAGACGTCGACGGTGGCCGCACCGGGCGTGGTTGCTGCCGAGGTCGTCCACTTCTCAAAATACTCGTGGGTGGACGCGCGGAAACTGAGTGGAGCCTGTGCCATAGCTTCTGATCCTTTCAGGAGCCGAGGAGGTACGACAGGCCGCCGTTGACGCCCTGCGCGAGTGAATTGTTGCGGCCCTGCACGAGGTGCTGCAGGACGCGCAACAGGAATAGTGCGATGACCACCGAGAACACGGTGTGAAGTACGGGAACTGACTTCAAAGCTGCTCCCTTGATAGGGGTGTACGAAAAGTTGTTACCCCTATTTGTAGCACTGTCGCGCCCATGTTGGAAAGGGCGGGATGCTAGAACCGTTCCAACCGGCCTCGTTTGCGATCCCGTTCGCGGCATCTCTTGCAGCCGGGTGTGCTGGTGTCGGAATGGTCGCACCCGCACTCTTGGCACGTTGTGTTGATGGCGTCTACGACCTGGTGCGCGGCACGGCAGCACTTCGCGGAGCAGTACGGGTCATCTAGGGCGGCACGGATCACGGTGCCGATCGGCTTGCGGCACTGCTTACACAGGTCTGTCCGTTCTACTAGGCGCGGAACAATGACCTTTCCCTTGATTTTTCCGCTTGAATGCAGGGAATAACGGCTCCTACCGTCCGTCGTTACCGTCTCAGTCTCTTTCGGCATTACTTCTCCTTCCTAATCGTCCACCAGCCATGCAGCCGCCAATACACGCGGTAGCCGTAGTACAGGCCGACCATCGGCAGGGCGACGTACCAGAACGCGATGACGACGACCATCAGCATTAGGATCAGGACGCTGGCTAGCCACTTCAGGGCGGTTGGGGTGCGGTTCCACGCCTCGACGGCGAGCAGCCAGCTTGCGAGCTTGCCGGTCAAGCGGAAGTCATACACCGCAGATCCTCCTAGTGCGTGGTGCCCATGCTGACCAGTCGCGCCCATGCCTGCTGATCCTTACGGCGGCCCGCAAGTTTCCTTGCAGGGTCAGTAAATAGTTGAGCGCGTACTGAGGATGGGCGCGATGGTTGATCTGAAAGAGGCCGTAGTCGCCGGTGTCTGAGATGGCGGTGGTGGTCAGGTTGGATTCGGCGCGGGCTACGCAGAGCGCCTGGTCGGTGTGGCCGGGAAACGCGATGGCGATGGCTAAAACGACGGTGTGGACGATCATGCGTCCTCCTCTTCGTGGGAGATGGTGAGGGTGTTCTCAGTCAGTTCGGATGGCGCGGTAATCACCGCCTCGTCAGCTTCGATGGCGCGAGCGAACCCGGCGTCCATCGGAAGGAACGGGCTCATGCGACGGATCACGGTTTTGCGGGCCATAGCGTCGTAGTCGGTTGTCCACGGTCCGGTTTCGCGGCGGGCGCTCATTGACCGGGCGCGAGCCGCTTCTATGTCCTCGGGGTACATCACATGAATGACCGTACCGGACGGCCGGAGTCTCGCCAACCCGTAGTAGCACATCACCTCGCCGCGATCTGAGGGGCGGCACGGGATGTGCCGGAGCTTCTCGCCTGTGCCGTACTGGTACTCAAACGTGTCTCCCTGGTAGACGGTGCGGGCCACGATGTCGGCGAGCTGGCCGCTGCGGCGGGCGAGGGCGATCATGCCCTTGTAGCCCAGCATGAACGTCGCTTGCCGCTTGTACGGGACGAGATAAGCGTGGCCGAGTGGGCCGAACTCCAGGCCGAGCTGGGCGGACAGCATGACGCCACCGAGCAGGCTCTCGGGCGAGCACTCGTACAAGTTTGGGTTGCGTTGAAGCTCGGTCGTCACGATGCGGGTAAAGCGGTCAGTGTCCATCACCCCGGCGAGGACGCGCTCGATGGCGGGCGCTTGCCGGGCGATCAGGTCGAGGACGGTTCGCTTTTGCGGTTGCGCTTGACGGTCGAGCGCGGAGGACAGATCAGTAGACGCCATGAGGCTTCTCCCATTCGCGGTAGTACTCGGTCAGCAGCTCGTCTAACTCCAAGCCCTTGCGCTCGGTTACGTCGAAGCGAAGGGCGAAGGCGTACCGGCGGATCTTCCGCAAGAGCATGACCTCGCCTTCGTAGAACTCAACCTTGCGGGGCTTGTCGTTTCGTACGTCAGGTGTGTCGGTCACTTGAGCGCGAACCTCCGAAACGTCGTCGTGGTCAGGCAGGCCTCGAAGGCTTCGGGGTGCTCGGCCTTCAGCTTGTCGGTGTCGGTGCCGGTGCGCGAGGTGTTCCGCCAGGTGGCGACGGTGACGCCACGCACGGTGGCATTCGACGCATCGCCCATCTGCATCTTCAGTTCTTGGATGATGCGATCCTCCTCCACCTCGGACGCTTTCCGGGCATCCCTCGCCTTGCGGGCCTGCTCAACGAGCGGCCACTTGTGCTCGGGCAGTTCGACTGTCTCGGCGTGCGCGGCAGGGTACAGCAACTTGAGCGCGTTCGTGGTGCCGTCCGTGCCGTCGGGTGCAGGAGCCTCGTCCCTGTCCACGAGATCCTTGAACTCAATCAGCAGGCTGAGAATGGTGGCCCACACCTTCGGATCAAAATCCAGGGTGCGGGTGATGAACCGTTGCCCGCCGACCAAGCAGCCGAAGTACATACGCTTCGCCCCCGTGATCGCCATGTAGACCTGCGCCTGCACCTGATAGGTGATCGGCACGCTGTCATCATCCCACGCGCTAGCGCCGTTCAGGCCGACTGTCTTTAGCTCGACGAGGCAAAGATCGCCGTCTTGGAACAGGAACCCGTCCGGCGTTCCTTGCACCCACTCCGGCAAATCCGCAGGCCGCACCTCGGCCAGCGTTGCCGGTGTCCATTCCTCAATGATGCCGAGCGTCTGCCGCAACTCGTCGCGCAACACCGGCTCTAGCACCTGCCCCCACTTCGCTGCCTCGCCAGCTTCGGGCAATGGCTGTTTGCCTGTTTTGTCCAGCCACAACGCGATGCGGCTGGTGTACGGGTTGATGCCGCACGCTGCCGCGGCCTCGCTGCCACCGATCCGAAAGTCTCTCACGATGCCTCCTGTGTAGACAGTGAAAGTTGCGAAACGCTGTCGCCGAGGTTGCGGCACGCTGTCCTCCAGTACGACGGCTTTAGCTCGGAACCAACGAATCTGCGACCCAACTGGAGCGACACAACACCTTCGGAGCCAACACCGGCGAACGGGCTGTAAACGAGATCGCCTGGAGCGCTCCATAGCTTCACGCACCGCTCAATGACTCCCAGCTGCAATGGTGCCATGTGGCGCTCGTCGCGCTCGTCGCGGGCATTCGCCACGTTCAATACGTCTGTCTCGCGGATGCCGCCGGGATAGTCTTTTCCAGCGCGGTACCAGACGGGCGCGGCCCATTCGATCCATTCCTCCTGCGTGATCCAACCGTCCGGGTTGCCGTACCGCTCCGAGATACCCGCCTTGATTGGAACCTCGTTCTGGCCTGGCTTCTTGAACTGAAGCACGTAGTCGGCTAGAGCCATGTGCATCACGGACGAGTCACGAGCTAGGCTCTTGAACAGCAAGCCCTGATCCTTCGTGCGGATCGCTTTGATCTGCGGATCCTTGTCGATGCAGACCTCGCCGTAGTAGATCCATCCGGCGCGCTGCATCGTCTTGATGACGTTGCCTCGAAAGTCCTTAACGCCAACGTAGCCGTCCCTGACCTTCTGCGCTGTCGTCTGGCAAAGGTGGATCGCGCACGACCGCCCCGGCATCGTGGCAGAAAACAATCCAACGGCGAGCGGGCGCATCATCCCCGCAAACTCGCGCAAGTCGTGCGTGTTGCCCATGTCGCGCTCCGAAGCGCTGTAGACGTACATTCCAGGGAACGGTGGCGAGAACACGCTGAGTCCTAGACTGTCCCGATCTAGCTCCTGGACGACATCCACGCAGTCTCCGAGGTGGAGTGTCCAGCCGTCGCCGGTGGCGATGTCTCGCTGGTACTCGCCGGGCTGCTTTGCTGCCCGAGCGTCTGCGAGGTACCGGACGATCTGCTCCATCATGTGTTCTGCCTCCCTAGCTTTGCGTTGGACGTTTTCGATCACGGCTCGTTCACCTTCGCCTGCGAATACGCGTACGTGGACGGGCCGAGTCTGGCCGAAGCGCCAGCAGCGACGGACGGCCTGGTACCACTGCTCGTAGCTGTCTGAAAGTCCGACGAAGCAGACGCGGGCGCAGTGTTGCCAGTTGAGTCCGAACCCGGCTATGGTCGGCTTGGTGATGAGGACTCGGATGCGGCCCTCGGCGAAGTCGAGTAGGGCTTGCTCTTTGCGCTCGGCGGTGTCTGAGCCGCGGATCTCTACGGCGTCGGGAATGGCTCGTCGCAAAGCTTCGCTTTCGCGGTTGTAGTCGCACCAGATAATCCACGGCTCGTTAGGTTCTGACGCAACGGCCACAGCGCAAGCTGCTACCCGGTCATCGGTTGAGGCAAGCCTGGCCTCGCGGCGCTCGTCCAACGTGCGAGCCTCGACAGCGAAGAGGCGATCATCAGACTGCCGGTCGTCATCGACCCATTCGTGATCGACCAGGAGCGGCGGCAGGCTGTACCCGCCGTCCTCGTGGCCGAGGTCAGACGGGCGGCGGACAGCGATGGCCCATCCGGCGACCCATTGCCAGAACAGCCGGTGCGCGTGGCCTTTCAACCGCCAGTGCTGCACGGCGACCTGATCCTCGTCGTGGACGAAGAACTCGCCGAGCATCTGCTGCCGGGTCATGACTCCGAGAAACTCGGCGTGGTTTCCTAGCTCGGTGTGATCGTTCGGCGCTGGTGTCGCGGTGCAGCAGAGCCGGTAACGGATCGTCTTTCCCCACTTCGTCAGGTCGTCGCGGGTATGCGAATCTACGCTCTTGAGTATGCTCGACTCGTCCAGCACAAGCCCGGCCCATTCAATGTCTCGGTACAGGTGTAGACGCTCGTAGTTGGTGATGACGATGCAAGCGGTCGTGTCGTCCGGGGTGCGGCTTGCTGCAACATCGGCGATGCCGAACTTGACTGCTTCGCGGGCTGTTTGAGATGCGACAGCGAGCGGAGCGAGGATCAGGACACGGCCGCCGGTGCGCTCGGCGATTTCGTGCGCCCATGTGATCTGCATCAGCGCTTTGCCTAGTCCGGTGTCGGCGAAGATCGCGGAGCAGTCACGGTCGAGCGACCAGTCAACTATCTGCTGTTGGAATGGGAACAGGTGACTCATTGCGCCTGCTTCATGATCTCTAGGAACGCATCCAGGCCGAGCGTGATCTGCCACGGCATCCTGCTCTTGCGCCACACGACGGCGGGCGTGCGCTTTTGCTTCGCCGCGTCCGTCTCGGCCTGCCGAATCCACTCCAGGATCTGAATGCGCTCCTGCCACTTCACCTCAAGGTGCAGGCCGGGAAGGTTGTGCAAAAGGTCGCCGGTTAGGCGTCCGTCACGGCGAGCCGGAAACCCTGCCTCAGTCAGCACCGCTGCAACCTCGAGCTCGCCTCGTGTGCCCTTCCGGCGTTCCATCGCTCCCATCTAGCGCACCCCTTTCAACTGTTCCGCGAGAATGTCACGCACAACCACGCTGATCGTGACCTTGCGCCGTTTCGCCAGCTTCGCCAGCCTGTTCGCGTCCTTGACCGGCACGCGCACCGTCAGAACTTTGGTTAGATCGCTCATCCCTTCTCCTTCCTAGCAGCGAGAGCAGCACGGGCAATCTTCTGCTGCACGATGCAGCGGGTCGTCCTTGGCACCTTGTCAGCCGCGATCTGTTCCAGCGCTTCGGCCAGCCGGTCACGGTCAGCCTCGGCAGCAGCGTTAAGATCCTTGCACTCGTCCAATGCCGCGAGTCTCTGTGCCGCCACCTTTCTCTCCGGCGCAATCATCAATAGGCGAGCGCTCGCCAGCGCCTTCCAATGCTCGCGGCTACTGATCGCCTCGTCGCGCTTCTTCTCGGCAGCCTCGGCACGGTTGGCCCGGAAGTGTTCTTCCTGCCACGCGGTAATGTGCAGGCGCGCCGCCTCCGCTGCTTTCTCGATGGGGCGACGGTAGTGGTCGGCGTGGTTAGCGACGATGGCCTCCAACTCAGCCAAACGGTTACGCTGCTGCTCAATGCGGTTGACGAGCCTATACCGCTCCTTCCGCGCTTCCTCCAACTCTGCGGTCAGGGTGGGGATCACAGCAAGACGACGACGAAGCTCGGCAGCAGCGACTTCGCTCATATTCGGCGGAGTCACCTTCTCGATCAGTTCCTCGTCTGTCAGGTCGCGCAGGTTCACGACTTCACCCGAATGCCGAGCGCGGACAGGAGAGCAGCCTGATCGTCGGCGTTGATCTTAGCCCCGGTCAGGTCGGCCCCGGTCAGGTCGGACCAGGTCAGGTTAGCCCTGGACAGGTAGGCCCCGGTCAGGTAGGCCCCGGTCAGGTCGGACCAGGTCAGGTTAGCCCTGGACAGGTCGGCCCCGGACAGGTCGGACCCGGACAGGTTAGCCCTGGACAGGTTAGCCCTGGACAGGTCGGCCCCGGACAGGTCGGCCCCGGACAGGTCGGCCCCGGACAGGTCGGCCTTAGCTGCGACCGCTTCCTCAACGGCAGCGCGAACAGTCTTGGCCTCGCTCGTCCAGATCACGTTGCCGGATGTGTTGCGAATCTCGATCATGATGCTCTCCTTACGAATAGGCAGACGACGACCAGGGCGAACCACGGAAGGGCGCTCACGACTCGATTTCCATGTCAAGCTTCGGATCAAGCCACCAGCCGGTGTGGATGCCGTTGTGGTAGGTGTTCTTGAAAGCAAGGCCGCTGCTGAGAATGACCGGCTCAACGTCGATCTGGTTCCAGACGACGGCGGGAACGTCGATGCTGACGATGATGTCGCTGCCGTTGATGTTCAGGGCGCCCTTCAGATCGCACTGTGCGGTGGCGGGCGTGACAAGTGCTGCGTTGGTGTTCTGCGTGGTGTCCATGAGTTGAAGTATACGATGCGTATACGCAATGTCAAGGGCGATTCGCTAGACTCCCGGCATGGACACCACATTCACTCTAATCGCCCTTCTAAGCACCTACAAAGAAGGGCCGCTCGCACACGCAGCCATCGCCTCGGCGCTCAAAGCCACCCCACATGTGTACGTCTACGATGGCCCTGCCGGAATGGACGCCGACGGCCCCGAAACCGACTGGACACGCTGGGACGGCCTCATCACCTTGAAGCAGGGCCGCTGGAAAACAGACGCGCACAAACGGACGGACATGATAAAGGTGGCACGGAAGTTCCGCCCCCAGCCGGTCTGGTCAGTATGGATCGACGGCGACGAGGTACTCGTGAACGCCGAATACTTGACCGACTGGGTGCAAATGTGGCTGTGGCAAGACGAAGCCGACCAGGCGCAAGCGCCAGCCGATTTCTCGCCCAGGTTGGGCTGGCCTATCCGGTGCGTCGAGCTGGACGGCAGCGTTGCCACCACTCGCGGCCGAGTGATGCGAGCCGACCTGATCGACAGCTACTCGGTCAGCTCGTCAGTGTTCAAGGACGCGATGGGCAACACGCACGCGGAGGGCAACACGATAGAAAGGTTCTCGCAGTGGTGGGAACCGCGGGCCCCGTACATGCTCGGGAAGATCAGCGGCACTTCGGAGGATGCGGAGCATGATCGGCTGATGTTGCCGCCACCGTTGCCGTGCGAGCCGTTCATCATGCACCGTTCTGCGTTGAGGCATCCGGCGCGGCGCGGCTCCCGGCTGCATACACAGGAGCCACGCGAGATCGAAAAGCAGAAGCGGCTGCTCGGCCTAGAAGGTTAGGGGGAACGGCAGTCCGCCCTCGGGCATCAGGCCGCTGTCCTGCAAGACACCGATGAGGGTGGGAAAAATTACGGCAGGGCTGACCTCGGCGTCGGTTGCGGCCTTGATCGCGTTCGCCAGGTCGTGGCCGCAGTTGCGGATCGCGTCGAGGTGATCTTGGGTGTCCATCACAGCTCCCTCTGGAGGTTGTCTTTTACGTCGGGCCGGTTGTGGCAGTCCTGGCAGACAGCGGCGGAATCCTTCTCGCGCAAGTTCGCGATGCCAGAGGAGAAGAACCACACGACGCTGCCGCAACTGATGCACTTGCCGCCTTCGCGTACGTCTGTGCGTCCCCTGATCGCACGGTCGTTCTTGCGGTACCCGACAACGTAACGGCCAATGTCAGCCATAGAGCGTTCTCCTGTTTGGGGTGTCCATGCTCGGGAGTCTAGCCACGGCGGCTGGTTTCCGCTATACCCTATGGGAGATTCCACAACCCTCGCAGCCCGCTCGGGCGCGACCAAAGGAGACACCTTGAAGATCAACGGCGTACTCGACATCTTCTCCGCACTGATCCTGCTCGCGGCCATCAGCCTGGTCGTGTCCAAGCCGCAGATCGTCAGCACCGTCGGCTCCAGCTTCAACACCGCGCTCAAGACCGCGAAGGGCTGACCGTGCGCGGCGGCAAGCTCGCCTTCATGAGCGGCCCCGGCCCGTGCAACACCGCCCTCTTCGGTAACGCGGTGTACGTCACCCCCGGGATCAGCGGCAGCGTGTCCGTCTACGATGTACCGGAGGACAGCGGCCCCACGAACGTCACCCGGTGGACGCCGAACGAGTTCACTTCGCCGACGCCGCAGCATGCCCGTCCGGCTCGCCGTTCCGCCAACTTCAGCTCGTTGGCGAACGCTTCAAGGTGGCAGGGCGGTTGGAGCACTTCGTTTGCCAGTCACTACGGGCAGACGGCGAAGCCGCAGCACACCGCGCTGACGAAGAACAACAACCCGAACACGTACGGCAGCAAGGAGCAGCAGCGGGCGACCGTCTACAACCCGTGGCCGTCGGCTGGCGCGTTGTACCCGAAGGCGGTTTAGGTGCAGATCATCCCGAAGCTGAGAGACTCGCTTACGATGTTCTGGCAGGCACTCGACGACGCCGAGCGGCGCGTCCTGCTGCTCGCGTTCTCATACGTCGTCGCCGGTACCGTCGCGTCGGCGGCGAAGAAGAACCGCGCCCGCCAAATCCACCGCATGAAGAACGACATTCTGGAGGAGCTGCGTCATGGCCGCTGAACCCGTCAAAAAGGCTAGCCCCGATTTCGCCAAGCGGCTGACGCAGAAGGTCGGGCCGCTTCCCGTCTGGGCATGGGCCGCAAGCATCCTCGTCATCGCGTACGCCTACTCACGGAACCGGTCGAGCAAGCAGGCTGCGGCTAGCACCGGTTCAACGTCTCCGACCGCGGCCGATCAGATGAGCGGCCTCACTTCCGATGGTGGCCTGATGGGGTCGGGTGCGGCTGGTGCTGGTGCTGGTTTCGGGTCGGGCATGGCGAACCCGAACGCTCCGCTGCCGTACGATTCCAGCATCCCGTACGACTTCAATCCGTGGTCATATCAGAACGGCACGACGACCGCGACCGGCACCACTAACGTGCCTGCGACCGCGACCGGCACTACCGGGCCTACTGACAACGGCGGTTACGTCGCTACGTCAAGCGGCACGGCAGCGTTCACGCAACCTGGCCCGGGTGGCATCCCGCTTCAGGTTTACGGCACCGTCGCGCCGACGACCGCTCAGACCGCAGCGACCGGCACTCCCGGCTCCGCGTTGTCTGGCCCCCCGGCACCGGCGATCCTGTCCGCGGTTCCGAACGGCGCGACCAGCGTCAAGGTTCTTCCGTCTGGCGCGGTCACCTATGTGACGGGTAGCGGTGCGACGGTGGAGAAGGCTCCGGGCATGACTCCGTACGTCATCAAGGCCGCACCCGCTGCTGCCGCCCCGAAGCCCGCACCTAAGCCCGCCTCGGCCGCGATTCCGAACCAGGCAAGCTCGGCGCTTAGGAAGATCGGCATCTAGTGAACAGCTCCAAGAAGGGCGCGGCACTCGTTGGCTTCGTCATCATGGGACTGTCGCCGTCATTCGTGGATTGGCAGCAGTCCCCCGACAAGCGCCGCAAGATGATCGCCTTCTACCTGATCGGCCTCTCTTTGGTCTACTACGGCCTCTTGAGCTAACCGCGTGGCGCTCGACAACAACCAAGCCCGCTTCGTCGTCGGTGTGTCCCGCGCAACCGGTCTAGACCCGCGCGTACTCGTTGCGTGGATTCAGCAAGAGGGCGCGAACGCACCTAACGGCACGGGTGGTTACAACTATTTGAACCTGTCGAAGGGTAACGGCAACGTAGGCGAGGTGTCTACCTCGAAGAGGTTCGCCAACTTCGGCAACGTGGACGCCTCGATTGAGTCCACGGTACGTCGTCTCAATAACCCGTTTGCCCGTCCGATCCTGGCAACAGCACGCGCACGGGGGAACCCTAGCCAGCAGATCGCAGCCATCGCGGCAACCGGATGGGACGCCGCTGGTTACGGCGGGCCTGGTGGCCCGAACCTTCGCAACACGTTCAGCGCCCTGTTCACACCCGCCGCATTGACCGGGCAGGCTCTCGGCCCCGAGGCCGCAGGCGGGGTAGCGTCAACGGCCGGAACCAAAAGCGCGGCCGATTGGACATCGTACGACGCCAAAAACCTCGGCACAGATCTGTCCATCAAGTCCCCGCTTGACTTCCTCAAGAAGCTGCTTGAGCCAGAGCTGTGGCTGCGTATCGGCCAAGTCATCGGTGGCGCTATCCTCTTGGGCATGGGCCTGTTCCTGCTGATGCGGCAGATCGGCCTCGCCGCCCCGACAACCCCTCTCGCTGCCATCGCCGCAGCCGCATAAGGAGACACGATGAGCGAAGATGGCTTCTACGACAGTGCGAACAATCAGGCTTTCATCAACGCGACCGCGAACTCCAGCGGCATCGCGCAGGGCAGCATCGGCCCCTGCCCCGCCGGATATCAGTGGTACGTCGAGCGGTACTCCACGTTCTCCAACACCTCGGCCACTCCTGCTTTGGAAATCTTCGTGATGAACAGCCCGACGTTGCCTGCGAACTTCACCGCGAGCGTCGGTGACCGGCAGGGACGGCAGGACTACACCGCGTCGGGCAAGAACGCGCAGTCAGACAACTACAGCCCGGTGATCGTGCAGGAAGGTCAGTGGCTTGTTGCCGGATGGACGGGCTGCACCTCGGGCGATATCTGCCAGCTCTCGGTTCAGTACCACGTCAATCTCAAGACGCTGCGTATTGAGATCCCGCAACTGATCGCGCAGACCGTCGAGCAGTCCTACCCGGACGCTCCGCACCGCGAGCCCGAGCACGCCGCCTCAAACCACACCAGCAAGAAGAACCGCGCTCTGTTGCCGTTCGTCACGGATCCGAACGCGAACTAATGGCCGCGTCCGCCGAAGCCAAAGCCCGCGCCCGCGGCGGCATCAAAGGGTATCGCACCGTCAAGCTCAAGAACGGTCAGACGATCCTCGTCGCTGTCGTTCCGAAGGCTGGGCCGCGCGGCGGTCACACCGTCGTGTTGCGTGGCCCCGTTGAAGGCGTCAAGGCAGGCAAAGCCGCACCGGCAACTCTTGCCCCCGCCAGGGCGATCACCCGGAAGCGACTCCGAGAGCGTCTACGCCGCCGTTAGGTACACTCCGAATATCTACCGGCCGGAAGGCGAGGTAGTGATATCAGGTGGTGTCCATCATCTGAGCGCATGAGGATCAGAGAACTGAAGCCCGCCCCCCTTCGGGGCGGGCTTCGTCTATGCTACGGGGTATGGACACTAACACTGAGCCGGACGGGCTTGCACAGCTCAAGGCCGGACTAGAAGAGGTACGCGGGCTGGTGTTGGAACTGAAGACGAGCAGGCAGCCTGCGGAGCGGGCCGAGATCCGTCAGGAACTTGACGAGGTTGAGGCCGATGTGGAGAAGCTGGCGAAGAAGTACGGCTTGCCTGCGTCCACGATCCGTGAGAGCATCGCTGCGGCGAAGCGGGCCGAGCGCAAGGACGAGATGCGCGACGTTGTGCGCGAGCTGCTTGAGGAGATGATCGACGCTGACGACGAGGACGACCTGGTGGACGAGGTGGCGGACGAGGTGGCGAAGCCGAAGGCGAAGCCTCGCGCCCCGAAGCCCGATCCCGTTGTGGACGAGCCTGTGGAGGACACCGCTCCGCACATCCCGCACTGGTCGGATCGTTCGATTGGGGATCTGCTCAAGTGAAGCGCGTAACACTGATTCTCAACGTAGAGCTCGCGACGAAGAAGGACGCGGACGCCGTGTTGATGTGCGTCGCTGCCGATGATCGCGTGTTGAAGCTGGATGGCACGATCACGCTTCCGGTGCCGATGATCGACAACCCGGAAGCCGCCGCCCGAATGGCCGCGGATGACGTACGCCTTCGCGCCGTCGGAGTCCTTCCCCCCTTCAGTGGAGATGCAGCATGAACGGAAACGAGCTACGCAGCCTGCGCGAACGGCTGGGCTTCAACCAGATCCAGCTAGCCGAATACCTCAACGAAGTAAGCGGCCGTAGCTATCGCGGTTCCACCGTCAGCCAGTGGGAATCCGACAAGCGCAGCATTCCCGCCGTCGTCGCAGACAGCGTGTCGGCCCTCGTCGTCAACGCCGCGATCCCCGGCGACCCGCTCGCAGACCTCGCCGACCTCGCCGCCGACACCGCGCCCGAAGGTGACGCCAGCGAACAAACCGCCCAAATCCCGATGTCGTCCTCCGGCATCTACACCAGGGCGTGCGTGGATCTCTGGGGCATGATCGCCATGATGGTGTCCAGCGCCGGTGCGTTGTCGAAGAATCCGGCGCTGATGCAGGACGGGTTCACGATTGACGCCGACAAGCAGGCGCTCGGCCGTGCGTGGGGAAAGCTCGCGGAGTCTAACGAGACTTTCCGCAAGATGCTTGTCAGCGCGACCTCGGGCGGCGCGTACCTTGAGGTGATCCTTGTAACCAGCACGACGGCGGGTAAGCTGTTCCAGAACCATCACGCCCGCCGCACAATCGAAACGGAGAACAGCGATCACCGTGCCGGTGTCGAGAACCAGCAGACCCCCGCTAGCTAGTCTCGACGAGCTGGCACCTGTTCTTCCGTGGTCGGAGCTGTTCGCTCGGCTCAAGTCGAACTTCCGCCAGGGCGATCATGTGGCGATCATCGGGCCAACCGGCACCGGGAAAACCCATATCGCCCTGGCGGTCGCGGAGATTCGCAGCTACGTCATGGTCGTGGCTTGCAAGCCGAAAGACTCGCTGGTGGACGACGCAGTTGCGCGAGGCTACTACCGCATTCCGGGGAACCAGCTAGAGATCCCGTACGTGGACAATCGGCCGATGCACCCGAAGGTTGTTTATTGGCCGATGCTTCCGGCGAGCGTCCGGCAGAAGCTCCCGAAACACAAGATACTCGGGGCCGAGAAGGCGATTCAAGGGCCCCTGGTTGGCGGTGCCATCGGGTACGTTCGGAACGCCGGAAACTGGTGCCTCGTCATTGACGAAGGAACGTGGGTTTGCCGCGATCTCAAGCTGCAACGCGACATAGACAGCGCCCTGTTCCAGTTCCGCTCTCTCAACGCGAGCATCATCATCCTCGGGCAGCGTCCGGCGTGGATGGGCCGCTACGTGCTGTCGCAGCCTACGCACCTGTTCCTGTTCAACACAAACGACCGAGACGACCGCAAGGCATTGGGGGATGTGTCCGGGGTGGACAGTCGCGCCGTTGAAACCGTCGTGCAGCAGCTCGACCAGAAGAGGCATGAGTTCCTGTACATCGACACCAGAGAGCGAAAAATGTATCGCAGCATCGCCCCGGCACGGGTAAGCTAACAAACCGATGCCATACAGCATCCCTAACACCGCTAGCACAGATTCCTACCAGACGTGGGGGAATGGCATTTACACGGGCGGCTGGATACAGGTATTCGATCAGACCGGCGTGACAGGTGGCGGCGGCGTGATCGCCTACGTTTCGCACCGTCCTTCCGGTTCGTCCGGCCCTACCGCCGACGCTGAAGCCGTCCAACTCACCCCCGGCTGGTACCCGCTGATCGGCACTCCCCGCGATCCAATCGTGTCGGTCACGTTCAAGAGCGCCATCACCGGCAAGCCCGCCCAGGTGTACGGCCTGCTCGTTGAGGACGGAGCGGCCGGGTTCGGAAGCGGAACGCAGATATCGGGCAGCCTTTCGTCTACAGGCACAACCACGCCACCGTCCACGGGAGGTTCCAACGTGATTACAGGCAGCGTTGACTCAACAGGTGCCGTCCTTGCCGGAACAGGTTTTACCATCACCAAACTAGGCACAGGAAACTACCAGATCAACTGGACTACCCCGTTTGCTGCGGCACCTACCGTAGTCGCTACGACCACGCAGAGCCTTCGCAGCGCCATCATCGGATCCAACGCCACTATTGCCACCTCAGTTCTTGTGCAGTCGCAAACGGCAGGCACAAACACCGACGGTGGCTTCTATTTCCTCGCCACAGCCACAGTTTAGGAGAAAGATGTCGCGCCTCAGCCGAAACGACCAGGACAACACCGTAGCCGAGGAAATCGTCACCGTTGAGGAAATCCACGGCGACCTCGAGCGGCCCGCCATCACCATTCACGATGTCTACACCGAGCTGGATCGTCCAGAGGTAGGCGAGAAGTAGCTATGACCGCTCGCGTGCGCTCCGACTACGCCATCCGTTCGATCACCACAGCGATTATTGCGCTGTCGTGCGTGTTCGCGGTCATAGTCGAGCAGCTCACGACCGGCCGCGTAGACCCCAACTTGCAGGGCTGGGGCTCTCTCATCATCGGAGCGTACTTCGGCTCGCACATGGCAACGAACGGCAAGATGGTTGCCGCGTTGAAGGACAGTCGCTAATGGGTTTGCTCGATTCAAACGCCGGTGGCACTCGTCGCTGGTGGAACCCGACCACGTGGAGGACAAACTAGATGGGCTTTCCACCCCCAAGCGGTGGCGGCGGCAGTGTCGCCTCTGTATTCACCCGCACAGGCGCGGTAGTCGCAGCCGCAGGTGATTACATGGGAGTCGTTCCCGCAGCCCTCACAGGCGCAACGGCCGCCACTCGATACGTTGGCGGAACAGCCTCAGGAGCTCCAGCATCAGGCACGTTCGCTGTTGGGGATTTCATCGTGGATCAGACCGGCGATCTATGGGTATGCACCGCCGCTGGCACACCAGGCACCTGGACAAACGCCACAGGCACCATGCCGCTATCGGTTGTAGCGTCCGCGAGCACGATTACCGCCACGCCCGGATATCTGCACGCAATCACCGGCACCACAACCATCAACACCATCAACGGTGGCGTCGCTGGCGCAACCATCATCCTTTATGGATCAGGTCAAGCCGCCTACACTCCCGTGATTCTCAGCAACAGCGGAAACATCCTGCTGAAGCCATCCGTTGCTGGTTCCGCTACCACGGCCTTCGGAATCTACGCCGGAGAAACCATCACGCTTCTCTACAACTCCGGCACTTCTAAGTGGGTTGAGATCAGC
>WLNV01000109.1 GCA_009699615.1 Actinomycetota bacterium | reverse complement strand
CCTGTCCACGTCTTTTCGATCGCACGCGTATGGGGAACGAGCTTTGGCTTCCCGAATCCCGGCTTGATGCCGAACCAGCGCGAGTGGCAAGAGCAGCGCGACATCATCAACAAGGCGATGAAGGCGCTTCAGAAGCGGGGCGTCTCCGCAAGTGCTGGTGTCGTCGGGACTCGCCAGGGTGCGAAACGAATCGTCACAGAGGCAGCGCGGCTTGGCTGCGACATGATCGTGATGGGCGCCGACCCGAAGCGCCGACTATTGGTGCGCGACATGATGTGGTCGCAGGAGCCGTACCGCGTCGAGCGCCGCGCGAAGGTACCTGTCAGGCTCGTGATCGAAGCGCCGAGCGACAACGCGTGAGCGCGCTGAGACGGCCCGTCAAAGAAGTGTTGGTACGAGATGTCCATAACCTGTACACTGCCGCGAGCAACATGAGCCAACGCTGAGTTCAAGCGTTCTTGAAAGGAAGACTCAATGTCAGACAAAACGCCCCTAGACGAAGACGCAGTACGCAAGATTGTCGCCGATGAGGGGATCGAGTTCCTCTTCGCTCAGTTCGTTGACATGCACGGCAAGCCGAGCGCAAAGCTCGTGCCGGCACATCACCTCGATGACCTGCTTTCCGATGGCGCAGGCTTTGCTGGCTTCGCTGCCGGCGACATTGGGCAGACGCCTGACAGCCCTGACATGATCGCGATGCCTGACGTCTCCACCTTCACGCGACTCCCGTGGCTGCCGAACATCGGCCGCTTCGCCTGCAACGTGACGGTAGAAGGAGAGCCTTGGCCTTTCTGCCCGCGCACGATTCTTCAGAACCAGATTGCCCGTGCCGCAGAGCTCGGCTACGAGCTACGGATCGGCGCCGAGCTGGAGTACTTCCTGCTGCGCCGTTCGGCAGACGGTGGGATCGAGCTAGCCGACCCGCTCGACGATCTCGAACAGCCCTGTTACGACATGCGCGCACTGACGCGCAACCTGCCATTCGTGACCGAGGTCGCCAACAACATCACGGCGCTTGGTTGGGATAACTACGCAACCGATCACGAGGACGCCAACGGCCAGTTCGAACAGAACTGGGACTACGCTGACGCGCTGACCACCTGCGACCGATCGATCTTCTTCCGTTACATGGTCGAAGCGATGGCCCAGGAGCGTGGGTTGATCGCCACATTCATGCCGAAGCCGTTCGGCCATCTGACCGGCAACGGCTGCCATTTCCACATGAGTCTTTGGAACGGCGACGAGAACGTCTTCCACAGCGACCCTGCCGATGACCCTCGCGGGCTCGGCCTCTCCGAGATTGGCTACAACTTCCTCGGTGGGTTGACGGCGAACGCCACCGGCTATATCGGCATCACGGCGCCGACCGTCAACTCATACAAGCGGCTCGTCGTCGGAGAGCCAACGAGCGGCTCGACCTGGGCACCGGCCTACGTGACGTACGGCTACAACAACCGCTCGATGATGCTGCGCATCCCTGACGAGGGTCGGATCGAGGACCGCACCGTCGACGGCTCCTGCAACCCGTACCTCGCGGCAACCGCTGTTCTCGCCGCTGGTCTCGACGGAATCGAGCGCGGGCTTGACCCGGGCGGCCCAACAACGGAAAACATGTTCAAGACCACTGCAGCCGAGCGCGAGGAGATGGGAATCATGACGCTCCCGTCCAACCTGCTCGACGCAACGCGCGAGTTGGAAAAGAACGACGTGATGCGTAAGGCCTTCGGTTCACACGACGGCCGCGACTACATCGACTACTTCATCGAACGCAAGCGGATCGAGTGGACGACGTTCCACGAGCAGATCTCGAAGTACGAACTTGACCGCTACCTTCAGTTGTTCTAAACCAATTCGTCTAACTAGCTATTGCGAGAAGGATCTCTATGTGTGGAATAGCGGGACTCTTTAGTAAATCGAGCAGCTTCGAGGAGCGGCTTGGCGACCACCTGTCGGACATGCTGATCCAGATGGCGGATCGTGGCCCGGACAGTGCCGGCGTCGCCTTCTACCGCAACCCGGCGCCGAGCGGCTCGAGCAAGCTGACGCTCTTCTCTCCCGAAGAGGGATACGACTGGGACCCGATCGCGGGCGAGCTTTCGAGTGCCTTCGGGGGCAGCAACGGGCCAGAGATTCGCGCCAGCCATGCCGTCATCGTCGTCCAGACCGACGCCGATGATGCTGGCCGCTGGGTGATTGATAACCACCCCGAGCTGCGCGTGATGAGCGCCGGCCAGACGATCGAGATCTACAAGGAGATGGGCGACCCACGCGAGTTCGTTGAGCGTTTCGGTTTGCGTGAGCTGAGCGCAACGCACGCCTTGGGTCACACACGGATGGCAACCGAAAGCATCGTCACGACCGAGCATTCGCACCCGTTCTCGACCGGGCTTGACCTCTGTCTCGTCCACAACGGATCACTCTGCAATCACAACCGTCTGCGCGAGCAGCTTCGCCGCGAGGGGATCACGATTCAGACCGACAACGACTCTGAGGTCGCCGCGGCTTACTTGACTTGGAAGATGCGCGAGGGAGCGTCGTTGACCGAAGCGTTGGAATCCGGCCTCGATGACCTCGACGGATTCTTCACCTTCGCTGTCGGTACCGCTGATGGCTTCGCCGTCTTGCGCGATCCGATTGCCTGCAAGCCGGCCGTGATGAGCGAGAGCGACGACTGGGTCGCGATGGCCTCCGAGTATCGCGCGATCGCCGTTCTGCCAGGCGCCGAGGACGCTCGCGTCTGGGAGCCGGATCCAGGACAGGTCTACATCTGGGAGAAGGAGAAAGTCTAATGGGAACCACTGAACAGACAGCCGAAGTCGTCGACCTTTCGGAAACTTCGATCCGAGAGCTAAACCAGCGACTCCATGACGCCGCTGATGGCGGCCCGCAGGCTTGGCGGATCACGCACCCGGGCGGATTGCACGCGATCGCTGCCGGTATCAACGCGCCGCTCGAGATCGACATTGATGGCCACGTTGGTTACTACTGCGTCGGGATGAACAAAGAGGCCAACGTGCGGATTCACGGCAGCGCCGGAGTCGGTCTCGCCGAGAACATCATGTCCGGAACGGTGATCGTCGACGGCGACGCGAGCCAATCGGCCGCGGCAACTGGCAGAGGAGGGCTCGTGGTCGTCCGCGGGAACGCCGCAGCACGCTGTGGCATCTCGATGAAGGGCGTCAACATCGTCGTCGAGGGCAACGTTGGCCACCTCAGCGCTTTCATGGCGCAGAAGGGTGCGCTCGTCGTCTGCGGTGACGCTGGGGAGGCGCTCGGCGATTCGATCTATGAAACGCACATCTACGTGCGCGGTTCGGTCGCTGAATTGGGCGCGGACTGCATCGAGAAGGACTTCAAGGAGTTCCACACCGCCGAACTGACCGGCTTGCTCGCCGAGGCCGGGGTGGACGCCGACCCTGCGGATTTCAAGCGCTACGGGTCGGCACGCGAGCTTTACAACTTCAACATCGACAATGCGGACGCTTACTAATGACTAACGAACCAACACACAGCGTCGGAATGCGCGAATCGGCGCTCTTCGACCGCAACGTAATCCATGAGATCCAGCGCAAGGCGCGCGAAGGGATCTACGACATCCGCGGCTTCGGTGCGAAGCGCAAGGTGCCTCATTTCGACGACCTGTTGCTTCTCGGAGCCAGCGTTTCGCGCTACCCGCTCGAGGGCTACCGCGAGCGCTGCAACACCGCCGTAACGCTCGGCACCCGCTACGCCAAGAACCCGATCGAGCTCGACATTCCGATCACAATCGCCGGCATGAGCTTCGGTGCGCTCTCTGCGCAAGCCAAGGAGGCACTCGGCCGCGGGGCGACCGTCGTCGGGACGAGCACGACGACCGGCGACGGCGGAATGACGGAGGAGGAGCGCGGCCACTCAGAGAAGCTGGTCTACCAGCTGCTCCCTTCGCGATACGGAATGAACCCGGACGACCTTCGTCGTGCTGATGCGATCGAGGTTGTTATCGGCCAGGGCGCCAAGCCTGGCGGCGGGGGAATGTTGCTCGGTCAGAAGATCTCCGACCGCGTCGCGGAGATGCGCGACCTGCCGAAAGGGATCGATCAGCGCAGCTCATGCCGTCACCCTGATTGGACCGGCCCGGACGACCTTGAGATCAAGATCGGCGAGCTTCGCGAGATCACCGACTGGCGTGTTCCGATCTACGTCAAGATTGCCGCCTCACGGCCGTATTTCGATGTCGCGCTTGCCGTCAAGTCGGGCGCCGACGTTGTCGTCCTCGACGGCATGGAGGGCGGCACCGCTGCGACGCAGGACGTCTTCATCGAGCACGTCGGCATTCCAATCCTCTCGGCGATTCCCGAAGCGGTTGATGCGCTCAAGGACCTCGGCATGCACCGCGAGGTTCAGCTCGTCGTCTCCGGCGGCATTCGCACCGGGGCCGATGTTGCGAAGGCGTTGGCGCTCGGCGCCGACGCAGTTTCGATCGGTGTCGCGGCGATGATCGCGCTTGGTGACAATGCCCCTGAATACCAGGAGGAGTATGAGAAGCTCGGCAGTGGAGCCGGCTTCTACGACGATTGGCACGAGGGACGCGATCCGGCCGGCATCTCAACTCAGGATGAGGAGCTCGGCAAGCGCTTCAACGCTGAGCTCGGCGGCCGCCGTCTCGCCAACTATCTCCGCGCGATGGTGCTCGAGACTCAGACTCTCGCGCGCGCCTGCGGCAAGTCGGACGTACGCAACCTTGAGCCCGAGGATCTCGTCGCGCTGACGATTGAGGCAGCCGCAATGGCGCGCGTGCCTCTGGCTGGCACGAAGTGGATTCCTGGGCTGGACGGAAAGACCGAGTAGCCAGCGATGAAGCTCGTTGTAGTCCAGCACCTGTTCTGCGAGTCCCCTGGCGCCTACGACACGGAGCTTGACCGCCGAGGCGTCCAGCGCGAAGTTATCGAGATCGACACCGGCGACAAACTCCCCGACTGGAGCGAGTTTGACGGCATCATCGCGATGGGTGGGCCGATGAGCGTCAACGACGAGGCCGAGCATCCTTGGCTTGTCGAAGAGAAGCGGTGGGTGGCTGAAGCCGTCCGCGCGGGGAAGCCATTCTTTGGCGCCTGTCTCGGCGTTCAGTTGCTCGCAAGTGCGCTCGGCGCGCCTGTCTATCCGCTGGCGGAGGCTGAAGTGGGCTTGCTTCCGGTGATCCGGACGCAGGAGGGTGTGGCTGACGCAGTAATCGGAGGGCTCGCGGAACCGCTGGTCACGCTGCAGTGGCACGGCGACACCTTTGACCTTCCGGAAGGCGGCGTCCTGCTCGCAAGTTCACCGGCGGCGCCGAACCAAGCCTTCCGCGTCGGCGACGCGGCCTACGGCATTCAATTCCATCTTGAGGTCACTCCAGAGATGGCTGAACAGTGGGCCGGGGTGCCCGAGTACAGCGCGGCGCTGACGGCGACGCTCGGCGAAGAGGGTGGCAAAGCTTTCCTCGCCGACGCAGTGGCACGCCATGACGAACTTGGCGGTCAAGCACAATTGCTGATCGGCGCTTGGCTTGATCTGATTGACGCGCGCCGCGCGCTGTAGTCTGCGGCGTCATGGACATCACTGCATCACTTTCTGTCGTCGCCGGCACATTCGGCGTCGTGATGGGTGCGAGCCCGCTGCTTCAGGCTTTGCGCGCGCACAAGCGCCGCAGCTCTGCTGACATCAGCATGCCGTTCTTGGCGTTGCTCTGGATCGGCGGAGCAGCATGG
>WLNV01000108.1 GCA_009699615.1 Actinomycetota bacterium | reverse complement strand
CCAAAGACCGCCGTGATTATCGGCAGCAGCATCGTGACCGCAGAACCAAATGTGAGCAGCAGCACAATCAATGCCGCCGCGATTCCAATCCCGAATGAGAGGTAGGCGGCGTTCGGGTCGACAGCCACCGCGCCGAGGCTGCCGTCGGCAGCGCTTTCCAACCCGGCTGCAGTCAGCGGCTTCTCGATCCGGTTGACGATGTTGTTCGCCTCGACAGCCGTCGGAATGGCGAATTTCGGCGTCAACGTAACTTGGATCAGTGCGGTATTGCCGTTCTCGCTTAGCAGCGCCCCGGCCGCCTGCGAGGCAGGAGAGGAGGGGATTGGGCTGACAACGGTTTCGACCTCGGGCGACTTCTTCGCGACCGCGACGGCCGAGGCGATCGCGGCGCTGTTTGCCGGGTTGGTTAGCGGGCCCTTGTTGGCTGAGTGGACGACGATCGAGCTCGTCGGTTTCAGCAGCGAGGGCAGCTTTGCTGTCAGCAGTTCGGTCACGCTGTTGCTTGGCGTGTTGGGAAGCTTCACTGAGTTCGAGGAGACCATCCCGCCGCTGCTCTTGACCCAGCTTGCAAGCGCGACGACTACCACCAGCCAGGCCACGATCACGATCCAGTGATGGCGGGCGCAGAACTTTCCGAGCCGGTAGAGAACCGAAGTCATAGGCCTGTTATACAGACCGCGGCCCCGTAATTTGGCGCCGCCCACTGGTGGTCGATCGTCTGTTAGTTTGAGCTGCCTGATGAGAGCTATCCAGATCACTGAACTAACGGGCCCAGCGACTGCACTGAAGCTGGTTGACATCCTCGAACCCGACGAGGCCGCCGGCCACCCGATGACGCCCGGCGAGGGTGTTGTCGTTGACGTCTCCGCCGCTGGCGTCGCCTTCCCGGAGCTGCTGCAGACTCGCGGCGAGTATCAGATCAAGCCGGATCTCCCGTTCGTGCCCGGCAGCGAGGTAGCGGGCGTTGTGCGCAGCGCCTCCGCCGGATCGGGCTTCGAGCCAGGTCAGCGGGTCGCCGCCTTCTGCATGCTCGGCGGCTTCGCCGAGGTTGCCGTCGCACCCGTTCACTTCACCTTCCCGCTTCCCGATGCGCTCGATGACGCACAGGGCGCGGCGCTGGTGCTCAACTACCACACCGCTCACTTCTCAATGGTCCACCGCGGCCACTTGTGCAGCGGTGAGACGGTGCTGATCCACGGCGCCGCCGGTGGCGTTGGGACGGCTTCAATCCAGGTCGCCAAGGGCCTCGGCGCGCGCACTATCGCCGTCGTCTCAAGCGATGAGAAGGAGGCCGTGGCGCGCGAAGCAGGAGCCGACGAAGTAGTCCGCTCCGATGGCGACTGGAAGGACGAGGTGCTGGCGTTCGGCGGCGCCGACATGGTTCTCGATCCGGTCGGTGGCGATCGCTTCACCGACAGTCTCCGCTCGCTCAAGCAGAATGGGCGGGTCGTCGTCGTTGGCTTCACCGGCGGTTCGATTCCAGAGGTGAAAGTCAACCGCCTGCTGCTAAACAACACCTCCGTAATCGGCGCCGGCTGGGGCGCTTCGGTGCTCGGCAACCCGGCGCTTGTCAAAGCGACCGGCGATGCGATCGCCGACCTGATTGAGAAGGGATTCGTCCGGCCGCCGGTTGGTGCGCACTTCGCGCTTGAAGATGCCGCCGCTGCGCTCGAGCTGATCGACAGCCGAGGCGCGACCGGCAAAGTCGTGCTCGACGTCGCGTAGGGCCGCCGCTACCAGCGCCACTGCTGGAGCGGCTGCGAGATCCCTTCGGAGAGCGTCGCGTGGCCGCGGCCAGTTAGAGAAGCCGAGACCGCTTCACCCTGCGGCTCGGCGTTGTAGGGAAGGTTCACACCGGCGCCGCCACGAACCAGCGCGTCGGCAACGCTCTCGTCGCCGTCGATCGCGTAGCCGCGAACTGCGCCCGCCGTCTTGATCAATACGAACGAACCATCTGGCGACGCCGAGGCGCCGACCACCCACGTCAGCGGCAGTCGGCCGACAGAGGTCAGTTGGGAGCGGCCGCCGAGGAACTGCGGGTCGGCGAGCCGGTAGACGCCGACCTGTGTTTCGCGCTTCGAGATGACCGTCAGCGCTCCGTCGGAACCAACCGCGAGCGACTCAGCGTCGCGCGGGCCGCCGGGGAATGTGAGGCGCTGCGAGTTCACGGCTCCCGCGTTGATCGTCACCGTCGCGCCACTGGCGGGTGGGAGCGTCGGCTCGGCGACGCGATAGACGACGACCGAACCGCGCACCGCGCTGTTGTCGCCAATGTCGGCGATGTAGAAAGCGTCGTTGCCTTCGGCGTCTGGCGCTATCGCGAGATCCTCCCAGTCGGTCGCCGCAACCCCGGATAGCTCCACGGTTGCGCGCAGAGTGCCGGTCGAGCCATCGATCGCGAACAGCCGTGCACGGTCGCCACTGTCGTTGTGGGTCCAGTAGACGCCGGGATTAACCGCGCTCTCTGCAAGTCCCGAGGCTTCGGTCAGCGCCGGAGCGCTGACGAGAGGAGCACCAATCAGCTGCGGCAGCAGGTCGGCGAAAGGTGAATTGGGGTCGACTATCGGCCCCGGATCAGCAGGTGTACCCGGGTCTGGAGGTGTTTCGCCGCTAGGCAGCTCGGGGCTCACTGTCGGACCGCCGGAGTCGGGGGCACCGACCGCGGGCTGATCGCCGTCGGCAGGCTTGCCGGCGCTCGGGGCAGAGGAGCCGGTACGCGGCTTGAGCTGGAGGACGCTTGTGACCGTCGCCCGGGTGCGGCTGCTCGTGCTGATGTGAAGCACGACCCGGCCCGACCCGATGCGGGGCAGCACGATCGTTGTCGGCTTCGCGGCCAGCAGGTCGCTGCTGACCGACGCGCCGACACTTCGCGCGCGGGCGGGCCAACGCAGTGAGCTCAGTTCTCCCACGCGTACGGCGGCGACTGTCACGCGTGCATCGCGGCTGGCCGTCAGCGTCAGAGCAACCTGCTTGCTCGCCCAAGTCTTGGGAACGCTGAACGAGGCGTAGATGTCGGCCTTGCCGGCGCTGAGAGCGAGTCGCCGAGGCGAGACTGTCGCGCGGCGGCCATCATTGCGGAGCAGTGCCACCTGGCCGGCGACGACTTTCCCCGCCGTCGGTTTGGCGCTGCTCGCGGCCAACGCTGCGGGCGCGCAGGTCAGCAGCGCTGCGGCGGCGGCAAGCGAGGTGAGCAGCGCGCGATCTTTGATCAGGATTCGCATCTCGCTCACTGGAACCCCTCCCGGCCCGTTAAGTTGCGGCCGATCACCGAGCAGTAATTACGGTTTACTACGCTGCGCCGCGATGCCCTAGAATCGCTGGATGCGCAAGGCTGACAAGTACGCGAATCTGGTCGCCGTTTTCGGCCCCGTGATCGTGCTGATCGCGCTGATCCCAGTCGCGGTCAATCACGACCTTCTGGCTTGGAGCGATCTGATCGTGTTCACGGTCATGTACATCGCCTGCGGACTGGGGATCACAGTCGGCTACCACCGCCTCTTGACTCATCGCTCGTTCGAGACCTACAAGCCGATCGAGTACATGTTTGCGATCCTCGGCTCGATGGCGATTCAGGGCGGGCCAATGGACTGGGTCGCTGATCATCGCAAGCATCACGCCCACTCGGACGTCGAGGGCGACCCTCACAGTCCGCACGTCGGTCATGGGGCGGGCGTGCTCGGAGCGGTCCGTGGGCTCTGGCATGCGCACGTCGGCTGGACATGGCGCGTTCATGGAATGGCGACGCACAAGAAGTACGCGATCGATCTCAGCGAAGACCGCGGCATGCGCGTGATCCACTACTCGTTTCCGTTCTTCATCCTCGTCTCCGCGGCGCTGCCATTCGCCCTTGGCGTGGCGATCACAGGCACGATATACGGCGGTTTGACGGGGCTTCTTTGGGGTGGGCTGATCCGTGTGATGCTTCAGAGTCACGTGACCTGGTCGGTCAACTCGGTCTGCCACTTCTTCGGCAACCGCCGCTTCGAGGTCGAGGATCAGTCGACCAACGTCTGGTGGCTCGCGATCCCATCGTTCGGAGAGTCATGGCACCACAACCATCATGCCTTTCCGCGCTCGGCCAAGCACGGCCTGCGCCGCTCCGAGATTGACACCTCAGGGATGCTCGTCGGCCTGCTGGAGCGACTCCACTTGGCTTGGAACGTTGTTGAGATACCGCCCGAGCGGCAGAGCTCGAAGCTCGTCGAGACGACGCAGCGCTCAAAGCTCGTCGAGACGCCGCAGAGCTGAGCTTCTAGGCGACTGAAGCGGTGCCGTCGCGGGCGAACGTCATCGGTCGTCCCGTGATCGGTTCTCCCGCGAGCTGGTGCAGTAGATCGGGTTCGGTGCTGTGCGCGACGCCGCGTGAGCCATCCTCGAAGATTCCCGTGAGCGTTGCGACCGTGGGCTGTCCCTCACGGTCGTAGACGACGGTCGCGGCCTCGGCGGTCGCCGAACCGCTGCGACCTTCCGCGGGCAGGCGTGAGGGAAGTGCGCCGGCCTCCGCGCGAGCGTCAACATTCGTCAGCGGGCGCTCCGGCGCGCCAGCCGCAAAGACAGCCGCAGCGTGCTTGGTCATGTACCAACCGACGGCCGTACTGAGCCCGGCCGAGTCGGGGTCCTCGCGGAGGCGCTCAACGAGAGCGCAGACGGCGTGTGTGGCGTAGTTGTTGCCGGGGCCGCCCGCGAAGCTAAGCCCTCCGGTGACCGTCAGCGGCCGTGACTCGTTCCACGGGTCGATCCCGAGCTCGTGACAGGCCATCTGTACGGCGCTCGGGAAGCATGAGTAGATGTCGAGGTGGGCTGCATCGTCGGCGGCCATCCCCGCCGCGTGAAGCGCACCCCTCGCGGCCAGGCCCATCGCGGGAGAGCGATCAAGCCGCTCGCGTGAACTGACGAACCAGTGTTCCTCGGAATGGCCGAAGGCAAGCGGGAAGACCCAGCGGTCACGCGCCACGCCGAGCTCGCGTGCGACCTCCTGCGAGCAGAGAATCACCGCTGCGGCCTGATCTGTCTGGATATTCGAATTGAGCAGCTTCGTGTAGGGCAGAGTTACGAGACGGTTGTCCTGAGATGTCGCCGCGATCGCCTCGGCCGTCGGCAGCTCGCGGGTCCAGGAGTGGGGGTTTGATTCAGCGACTTCAGCGAATCGCTCCCAAAGCAGGCCGAGCTGCTCGCGGTGCTGCTCGATCGACCCTCCCCGGTTGGCCCAGAGCGCGTACTCGAAGAGTGGGTAGACGATGATCGGGGCGATCATGTTGGCCGCGCTCTCTGCGTCCGTCGCTGGGGCTCTGTCGTTCCCGAGCAGTGCGCCCGGAGCAGCCGAGTCGTCGGGCGCAGGCCAGTCGGGCTCGGTGCCGCTACGCATCGCCTTGGCGAGCGTCGCCAGCGCTTCGGCGCCGCAGACAATTGCGCAGTCCAGCTCGCCGCGTGCAATTCGCTCACTGAGATCGGCGATCAACCGCAGCGGGCCGTCGCCGCCGAGCTGGGTTCGCAGCGTCAGCTTCGGTTCGATCCCAAGCTGCTTGGCGATCAGCGAGGCCGGGTCCGTCCAGCGGCGTGATGCGATGTCGACGACGCCAAGCGCCGTGGCTCGCCCCAGCAGGGCGCTCCCGGCGCCCGAGTCGTGGCTCGCGCTGTTGATCACCTCGGCGCACATCGTGATCGGATCCGGCGCGTCGCCTCCACGCCATGTCGCCTGTCCTACCCCTGCAATTAGGGGGCGCCGCGGGTCGCT
>WLNV01000107.1 GCA_009699615.1 Actinomycetota bacterium | reverse complement strand
TGGCATCTGGCCGCCTTCGAAGCGCGCCCGATCCTTCGAACCTGAACGCGAGCCGTAACCCTTGTGGCCACGTCCTGAAGTCTTGCCGTGGCCGGAACCGTGACCGCGACCTACGCGGCGACGCGGCTTCCGGCTACCGGGCGACGGCGAGAGGCTGTGCAGCCCGAACCGTTCGCTCTCTGAACTCTCCTCGGCGACCTTCTTGGCAGCCGCAGGAGCAGGCTTGACGGCGGCCTCGGTCTTGACCGGAGCCCCCGTTGCAGCGGCAGGCTTCGCAGCCGCAGGCTTCTTGGCGGCGGCTGGCTTCTTCTCAGCAGCAGGCTTCGCGGCCGCGGCCGGCTTCTTCGCCGGGGCAGGCTTCTTGGCGGCAGGCTTCTTCGGCTCGGGGCTCATCAGGCGTCTTCTCCTTCAACGCGTACGAGGTGGCGGACGGTGTGAATCATCCCGCGCGTCGGCGGGTTGTCGGTGACTTCAACGCTGTGGCCGATCCGGCGAAGGCCGAGTGAGCGCAGCGTCGCGAGCTGCGAGGCCTGGCTGCCGTTGCTGGAACGAATCTGAGTCACGCGAAGATCGCTCATGCCGGCGGCTCCTCTGCAGCCTCTGTCGCTTCAACCGCTTCAACCGCTTCAACCACCTCGGCCACCTCGGCCACCTCAGCGGCTTCAACAGCGACGGCGACTTCGGCAACTTCAACGGCCTCGACCGCCGAGACAGGCTCGACCGCAACTGCGACGGCGCCCTCTTCTTCAGCAACCGGCTTCGCTGTGGCAGGCGCGAGCCCAAGAACCTCGTTGATTGACAGACCGCGAAGTTCAGCTACTTCGGCCGGCGTGCGCAGACTGCGCAGACCTTCGACGGTCGCCTTGACGAGGTTGATCGGGTTCTGCGAGCCGAGGCTCTTCGAAAGAATGTCGTGAATGCCGGCAAGTTCGAGCACCGCGCGAACGCCGCCACCGGCGATCACTCCGGTACCCGGCGATGCGGGCTTCATGAAGACGCGTCCAGCACCGAAGATGCCGGTCGTCTGGTGCGGGATCGTCGCGCCGTAGCGAGGCACGCGGAAGAGGTTCTTCTTCGCTTGCTCAACGCCCTTCTGGATTGCCATCGGGACCTCGTTGGCCTTGCCGTAACCGACGCCTACGACGTCCTTCTCGTCGCCTACGACGACGAGTGCGGTGAACGAGAATCGGCGGCCGCCCTTGACGACCTTGGCAACGCGGTTGATCTCAACGACGCGCTCTTGAAGGTCAAGCCCTGAGGCGCTGACTGTCCGGTCAATTTCCATTTCTTAGCTCAATTCCTTGCTCATACGGTCAGTCCACCCTCGCGCAGTCCCTCGGCGAAAGCCTTGACTCGCCCGTGGTAGCGGTACCCGCCACGGTCGAAAACGACGGTTGATGCGCCGGCAGCCTTGGCTCGTTCGGCGAGCAGCTTGCCGAGCTTCTCGGCCTGCTCCATCGGTGCGATCGAGCGCATCTCGGGCTCCGACCAGCTGACGGCCGCCAACGTGTGGCCCTTCGAGTCGTCGATTAGCTGTGCGCTGATGCCGCGGTTCGAACGGAAGACCGAAACGCGCGGGCGATCCGGCGTACCAATGACCTTGGCGCGGACGCGGCGTTGACGGCGAAGACGTCCCTTGGCGCGTGTAACGGGACTCATGCGCGCTTACCTACCTTGCGGATCACGTGTTCACCCTCGTATCGGATTCCCTTGCCCTTGTAAGGCTCGGGCGGACGGCTCTTGCGGATCTTCGCGGCTGTCTCACCGACGAGCTGCTTCGAGATCCCTTTGACGATCACGCTGGTCGGCTGCGGCACGTCGAAGCTGATTCCGTCCGGCGCTGCAATCTCGACGGGATGGGAGTAACCGAGCGCCAGAGTCAAGTCTGAACCCTTCAGCGCCGCGCGGTAACCGACTCCCTGAATCTCGAGTGTCTTCTCAAAGCCGTTCGTTACGCCTTCGACCATGTTGGCTACAAGCGAGCGCGTGAGGCCGTGCAGCGAGCGATGCTCGCCACGATCGGTCGGGCGGGTGACAATCAGCTCTTCGCCTTCCCGCGCGACGGTGATGTCACGCGGAATACGCTCGCTAAGTTCGCCCTTCGGGCCCTTGACGGTCACCAGTTCGGGCTCGATCTGAATCTCGACGCCGCTTGGGACAGGGATTGGTTTTCTTCCGATTCGCGACATAGGGCTACCAGACGAAGGCCACAACCTCGCCGCCGACACCCGCTGCGCGGGCCTCGTGGCCGGTCATGACTCCCCTTGAAGTGGAGACGATTGTTGTACCCATTCCGCCTTGGACCTTCGGAATGCTGCCGTGATCGACGTAGTAGCGCTGACCTGGGCGTGATGCTCGTTTGAGGCCGGTGATCGCGCTGCGGCGGTCGTCGGCGTACTTGAGCTCAACTGCGAGCACGTCGCCTGGGTGCTCGGCGTCAGGCGCACGCATCTCGTAGCCAGCGATGTAGCCCTGCTCCTTGAGGATGCGGGCCATCTCACGCTTCAGCTTCGATGCCGGAATCTCAACGATGTCGTGCTGGGCAACGATGCCGTTGCGCACACGGGTCAAGAAATCGGCGATTGGATCTGTCATCGACATTGTTAGCTCTTCTCCCCTACCAGCTGCTCTTCGTCATTCCGGGGATGTAACCGTTGTGAGCTAGCTCACGCAGGCAGATGCGGCAGACGCCGAACTTGCGATAGACGGCGCGCGAGCGGCCGCAACGGCTGCAACGGCTGTAACCGCGAGTCGGGTACTTGGGTGTGCGCGCCTGCTTGACGCGCTGGGAAGTCTTTGCCATTACTGATCGGTCTCCTCGGCGGGTTCGTCGGCGGCCTCGTCGGCAGCCTCTTCAGCGGCCTCGTCGGCTGCTCCTTCTTCTACCTCTTCGGCGGCCTCGTCAGAAGCCTCACCGTCGGCGCTGTCGTCGTCGGCGCTGTCCTCGTCGGTCTTGTCGGCTGCCTGCTCGCCCTCTTGCTCGGCCTTGGCCTGCTCGAGAGCAGCCTTCTCTGCTGCGGCAGCTTCGGCCTTCTTGGCCTCTTCTGCAGCTACCTCTTCAGGGTTGGGCTTGTTGATGAAAGGCATTCCGAACAGTGCGAGGAGCGCGTAGCCCTCCTCGTCGGTTGCGGCGCTGGTCGTGATCGCGATGTCGAGGCCGCGAATCTGGTCGACGGCGTCGTAGTCGATCTCAGGGAAGATGATCTGTTCGCGAACGCCGATCGTGTAGTTACCGCGGCCATCGAAGTTGGCTGGCAGTCCACGGAAATCTCGAATTCGCGGAATCGCGATCGACATCAGGCGATCAAGGAACTCGTAGGCGCGGTCGCCGCGGAGCGTCACGGCAAGGCCGACCGGCATTCCCTCGCGCAGCTTGAAGTTTGCGATCGACTTGCGTGCGAGACGCACATTCGGCGTTTGGCCAGTGATCTGGGCGAGCTGCCCAGCGGCGGCCTCAAGCATCTTTGAGTCCTGCTTGGCCTCGCCGACCCCCATGTTGACGGTGATCTTCTGGACCTTCGGCGCCTGCATCACGCTCGTGTAGCCGAACTGCTCTACGAGGGCAGGCCGAACTTCCTCGATATAACGAGTCTTCAGGCGGACGGGTGTCTTAGTGGCTGGCATAAGAATTAGCTTCAGTCGAGCTTCGTGCTTGAACGCTTCGTAACGCGGCTTCGGACGCCGCCTTCGCGGGTCACGCCGACGCGGGTCGGACGATTATCTTTCGGATCCACCAGCATCACATTGCTGACGTGAATCGGTCCCTCTTTTTCGATCACACCGCCAGTTGCCGCTTCGCTGCCGGCGCTTGCCGTCGGTGAAGGCTTCTGATGGCGCTTGATGATGTTGAGGCCTTCGACGTAAACCCGTTCCTTCTTTGGGTCAACGCGGAGGACACGACCTGTCTTCCCACGGTCCTTACCACTGACAATGGCGACTTGGTCGTCGCGACGGATGCGCATACCCATGCTAGAGCACCTCCGGAGCCAGCGAGATGATCTTCATGAAGTTGCGATCGCGGAGCTCACGGGCAACCGGCCCGAAGATGCGAGTTCCAAGCGGGTTGTTGGCGTCGTCGATGATCACGGCAGCGTTCTCATCGAAGGAGATGTAAGTGCCATCGTCGCGCCCGAATTGCTTGCGGGTGCGGACGACGACGGCCTTGACGACCTCGCCCTTCTTGACCGCCCCGTTCGGGATTGCCTGCTTGACGGTCGCCGTAATGACGTCGCCAACGTGCGCATAGCGGCGGCTCGAGCCGCCCTGAACGCGGATGCAAAGGATTTCGCGGGCGCCGGTGTTGTCGGCGACGCGGAGACGTGATTCGTTCTGAATCATTTCGCACGCTCCAGGATCTCTACGAGGCGCCAGCGCTTCGTTGCCGACATTGGCCTGCTGGCGATAACGCGGACGAAGTCGCCTTCGCGAGCCTCGCTGGTTTCGTCGTGGGCGTGGAGCGACTTCGTCGAGCGCACGATCTTCTGGTACTTCGGATGGCGCTTGGCGATGTCAACGCGAACGGTGATTGTCTTGGCGGCCTTCGCCGAAGTGACGATTCCCTGGCGAACCTGAACCGACGCCGGTTCGCGCACGGCTGGCGGCGTACCTTCGCCATTCGGCAAGGCGGCGCGCTTGACGCGCTCCTGGCCACGGCGGCGACTGCGCGCGACGGCCTTCGCCTTGCGTACTTCGACGCGCTCGGCCTGACGCTCCTCAGCGGTGCGGGTCGCCTTCACTTCGCCCGTGTGGGCGGAACGCTTGGCCCTGCGGATCGCCTTCGGGCCGACCGGAGCTGGAGCTTCCTCGGCAGGAGCCTCGGCAGCGGCAGGCTTCTCGGCCGCAGCTTCCTCAGCAGCAGGCTCTTCAGCAGCAGCTTCCTCAGCAGGAGCTTCCTCGGCGGCAGCTTCCTCAGCAGCAGGCTCTTCAGCAGCAGCTTCCTCGGCAGGCGCTTCCTCAGCAGCAGGCTCTTCAGCGGCAGCTTCCTCGACAGGAGCGTCGTCGGCTGGAGTCTCCTCGACGGGAGCCTCTGCGACGACCTCCTCTGCGGGGGTCTCTTCTTCTGGAGTCTCGGGCTCTGTGGTTTCGTCAGTCATCTCTAGCGGATCATTTCTGGGTCAATGCCACGCTCACGCGCAACGGTCAGGGTGCGGGCAAGTTCGCGCTTCGCGCTCTTCAGGCCGGCAGTGTTCTCCAGCTCGCCACCGGCGTGCTGGAAGCGAAGGCCAAAGAGCGTCAGACGGGCAGCGCGGATACGCCCCTCAAGCTCATCGGTGGTGCAGTCGCGAAGGTGATCGGTGGCGGCCATTAGACGTCGTCCTCTCGCGTAACGACCTTGCTGCGCATCGGAAGCTTGCGCGCCGCGAGGCGGAGCGCGTTACGGGCCAGGTCCTCTGGCACGCCGGCCAGCTCAAACATCACGCGGCCCGGCTTGACAACGGCGACCCAACCTTCAGGCGAGCCTTTGCCGGAGCCCATGCGAGTTTCAGCAGGCTTCTTGGTGAACGGCTTGTCAGGGAAGACATTGATCCAGACCTTGCCGCCACGCTTGATCTCACGAGTCATTGCGACACGAGCGGCTTCAATCTGACGGTTCGTCAGCTGGGCGTGCTCAAGCGACTTGAGGCCGTAATCGCCAAACTGAACAGAGGTCTGAGCGCGCGAATACCCACGGCTGCGACCACGCATTACCTTGCGGTGCTTGACGCGCTTAGGAGCGAGCATCAGGCACCCCCTCCGCGTG
>WLNV01000106.1 GCA_009699615.1 Actinomycetota bacterium | reverse complement strand
CCGCTCGGCGAGGTCATCGTGCAGCGAGCGATCGACGACAATCCGCTTGCTTGCGGAGCAGGCCTGCCCGTTCATCAGCAAGCGGCCACGCACGAGCTCTGATGCCGCCAACTCAATGTCAGCATCGTTAAAGACGAGCGAAGCGTTGTTGCCGCCGAGCTCCAAGTGGAGCCGCCGAAGCGTCGGAGCGGCGGCTTTGGCAACTGCCAGCCCGGCAACGGTCGAGCCGGTCAACGAGACCGCGGCGATGCCATCGGCTTGCGAGAGCTCCGCTCCAACGTCGCGATCTCCGAGCACGCTGGCGAGAACGTCGGTCGGCACGCCAGCGTCGTGGAGGGCCTTGTGGAAGCGCATCACGGCGAGCGGGTCTTCCAGCGGCGGCTTGACGACGACGGCGTTGCCGCCGACCAGCGCCGCGGCGCACTTCTCAACGTAGAGCTCGACCGGGAAGTTGAACGGAAGAATTGCCGCCACTACGCCGAGTGGCTCGCGGCGCGTGTATACGAAGTCGTGGTCAACGCCCTTGAGGCCCTCTGTTGGCAGCACGCGCCCCCCGGCGGTGCGGCACGCCTCGCGTGCGTTGCTGCGCAGCAGGCCGATCGATGCGCGTATCTCAAACTTCGCTTGGTCTATCGGCTTCCCTGCCTCCGATGCGAGCAACAGCGACAGCTCGTCGCTCTGCGGGTCGAGCAAGTCGGCGGCGGCTTCAAGCAGCGCCGCTCGATCGGCGACGGTCCGCCTCGACCATTCCGGCTGCGCCTTGCGCGCAGCTCCGACGATCACGCTGACCTGATCGACCGGGGTCAGCTCAACCTCGCCGAGCAGAGCTCCGCCGTCAGGGCCGGTGATTTCGAGTGAGGTTGAGGAATTCGACATGCTGAACTTAGTTTTATTGGCTGAAACTCAGCCTATTCCGGGGGCGACTCACTGTCAATTACCGAACGCTGCCGGAAGGCTCCCGGAGATGACGGCGGCGGGGTTCGTTGATGCCGGCGCGTTGCGTGAGCGCAGGGCCCGCAGCGCGCCGTCGATCACCACGGCCGAGATGCCAGGCAAGTCGCCCCTCTCGATTGCCGCCAACGCGTTGTCGGCGACGCCTCCTAGCGGCGGCTCGAGAAGCGCGAAATCAGCCGGTCGGCCGACTTCGAGTATCCCCTCTTCACGGCGAAGCACGCGCGCGTTGTTTCCTGTGGCCATCGCGAGCGAATCGCTGGCGGAAATACCGCCCAGCGACGAGAGCTCGGTCACGGTCTTGATCATCCCGAGCGGCATGACCCCGGTTCCGGTAGGGGTGTCGGTCGCGATCACGATCCGCTCCATCGCGCCGCGCTCGCGAGCCAACTCAAGCAGCAGCAGACTGGAACGAAGGTTGCCGGCCTGAACCAGTTGGATCGCACCAGCGGCATCAAACAACAGCGGAAGATCCCCGTCAGGCAGCGAGGTTGGCCCACCATTCGCGTGGCCAATGAAGTCGCAGCCGAGAGTGATGCAGTCCTCCGCCGTGACCGGCCGTGACCCTGGAATGGATGCGCCACCCGTGTGGTTCATCACGATCATCCCGGCAGCCTGCGCGGCGCGCACCAGCGGCGCAGCATCGGCGGGCTTGTCGAAGTCACCGAAGCCGACCTTCGCCAGCTTCACTCCAGCCGCCGCCATTTGATCGAAGTCGGAGGGCTCAAGCGTCGGTTCGATGATCACCGACCCGGCAAGCACCTTTACCCCGCCGGGCCGGAAGTCTGCAAAGGCGCGCTGGGCCGTAATCGCAAGCGCCTTCACTCCCTCGCGGTCGGCCGGCCGTCCTGGAAGGTGAACCTCAGAGGCCGACATCATCATCGTCACCCCACCGTGCATGTAGCTCTCGATCCAGCCAAGCGTTGACTGGCGCGGCGTCCAGTCACCGAAGACGACGTGGGCGTGCGAATCGATCAGCCCTGGAGCCGCGATCGCGCCGCAAGCGTCGATCACCAGATCGGCGTCGCCGCCCGACTCCAGCGCGACGATCCGGCCATCCTCGCAGCGGATCTCGTTCACGCCGTGAAGCGAATCATCGAGCCGACCGCTAACGAGGCCGCCGAGGTTGCGAATTTCCAGCGATCCGGTGGTCATCGATTGGCTCCGATTGCAGTCGTCAACAGTTTCAGAGCGGGGTCGGTAGACAGCAGTTTTGCCGGCAGTCTGCCGCCCATCTGCTTGCGCAGGCGCCCCAACTGCGTTGCGTCAGGGACGAGATTTACGAGCCCCGGCACGAGGTCATTTACGCCAACCAGCGGGCGCATCTGCGAGCCGACCCGGCGAGCGTTGGACATACCAGCGGCCGTACTCTGGGCGCGATCAACGATGAATGAGCGGTGCGTCAACGCCGGTGCGACGTAGGCGTAGATCGCCTCGTAGTTGGAGGCAATACGGCTGAGCGCCGTTGCCATCGACTCCGCAAGGCGGTTGTGAACCTCTACGTAGGCGGCGCGTTCGTTGTCTCCCCAGCGCCACTTTCCATCCTGCGGTACAGCAGTGTTGTCGCTTCTCCAGGTGCAGGCCAACCCGCGGTGCGCGAACAGGCCGGGATCGTCGTACTGACCGCAGGGCGAGAGCTTCCCCTTCCAGTAGTACATCGCCGAGTAGGGAACGAAGCCAAACGGCTCAGAGATGACGGCGCGATCGATCTGCAAACCGTGGCCTTCAAGCGGACCGTTGCTGAGCAGCGGCTCGGCAGCAAGCTCGCCGAGCTCTTCCGGCCAATCGCCGCGCTCCGTCGGCGCATAGCCGGCAGCGAGCAGATAGCTGTTGATCGCGAGGTGTTCCGGCGAGATCGCGTAAGGCTTAACCTTCTGGCAAGGCAACAGCAAGAGAACCTTGGGCTTCTTTGCCGGCTCCGGTTTGTAATCGTCCTCAGCCCAGCGCAGGAAGCGTTTGACTACCGGAATTTCCAGCGCCTCAAGATTCTCCTGAGGGCAGTAGAAGGTCAGATTGGGGTCCACGCCGTAAGGCGGGTTCGGGGTCGAGCTCGATGACTTGACGAGCTGCTTGCGGTTCAACTTGACGCTCATGATGCGGCCTCCTTGAGCTTCTCTAGATCGGGGGAAGCGGACCCAATGGCCGCGGCTTGGTGTGGCTGAAGCTCCTGGAACGGAAGTGACGAATAGCCACCGAGGAATGGGTCCTCTACGCCGCTGCTGTGACCGCTGAGCGTCTCGATCACGGCGAGCCCACAGAAGGGAACGTACGGCGCCGCGTAGCCGCCTTCATGGCAGCAGACGATACGCCCGCCGCAGAGTTCATCGGCCGCGGCCATCACCGAGGCAGTCATCTCAGCGAAGCCGGCGCTGTGAACCATCATTCGAGCGAGAGGATCCATCGGGCTGGCGTCAAAGCCGCAGGCGACGATGATCAGCTCTGGCCGGAAGGCGTGAAGGGCGGGAACGACAATCTGGTCGATCGCAGCCTGGTACGCACCTACCCCCGATCCGGGGGGCAGCGGGATGTTGATGTTTGTTGCGAGCGCTTGCTGCGAACCGCGTTCGTCAACGAGGCCTGACCGGGGCGGATAGCCACCGTCCTGATGGATCGAGATCGTCAATACACCTGGCTGATCCCAGAAGATCTCTTGCGTTCCGTTGCCGTGGTGGGCGTCCCAATCGATGATTGCTACGCGATCCAATCCGTGAACAGCGCGCGCATGCTCAGCCGCGACCGCGACGTTGTTGAAGACGCAGAAGCCAAGGCTCGCATCGATGCCGCTGTGATGGCCCGGAGGGCGGATCAGCGCGTAAGCGTTGTCGACTTCGCCGCTGAGGACAGCATCGACAGCAGCGATCGCGCCTCCAGCAGCGAGCGCCACGATCTCGTAGCCGCCGGGACCGATCGGCGTCTGATCGCCAGCCATCCCGCCGCCCGCGGCACTGACCTGCTGAACGTGCTCGACGTGCGCTGAGCTGTGCACGCGCGTGAGCTCTTCAGCCGTTGCTTCGCGAGCCTTAATCGGCGTTAGCTGCTCCAGCATGCCGCTCACTTCGAGCAGGTTGCGCAGCCGTCGCTTCGTTGCGGGACGTTCAACATGTTCATCGGGCTCAAGCACACCACCAGCAGTCAGGAACGCCGCTGCGTGGCCGGTGTCATGCCACATGTAGCGCTCGTCCCAAACCCAACCGGTGCTCATGACACCCCGGGAGGCGCGCTCGGCACGACAAAGTCAGCCGGAGTGGCCTTGCCTTCGTAGTCGTACAGGCCATCAGCAGGCGCGCTGAGTACGCCGTAAAGCTGTGGTCGCCTCGCACGAAGCAAGCCGGGGAGCGAAGTGAAGGGCTTCGGATTTGCCATTGAATCGTCGGTTTCTCGTAGCCAACGGAGCCGCGCAAGGTCAAGGTCGCCAAGCAGCACGCCGGCCTTCTTCGACTCGCTTACTACGTCCTCCGGCCCAGCGATCAGTGCTGCCCCTTCTTCACCGCCAAAGAGGTGCTGCGTAAGGACGACATACGCCTCGTTCTCAATCGCTCGGGCGCGCGCTATCAGCTGCCAGTTTGGCGCAACCTTGCCGAAACCCCCCCCGGCCGGAGCGAGGAGCAATTCAGCGCCGCTGACCGCGAGTGAGCGCGACACTTCAGGGAGCCAAAGCTCGGAGCAGATCAGCACGCCAACCTTGATGCCGAAGAGCTCGGCGATCCCAAGTTCCGTCCCGGGCGCGAGCGAGACGCCGGAGAGAGCCGGGTGAATGTCGCCGGTCGCCGGGTGGGCGCGCTCGTAGCGGAGAATCTGCTCGCCTTTCTCGTTGATCAGGTAGGCAACCTTGCGGTAGCGACCGTCATCGCAGCGTTCGATGCGGCTCCAGCAGACCGCGCAGTTGGCGCTACCCGCCGCCTGCGAGATCGAAGGGGCGGCGTCGTAGTCTGCAGATGCGCGAAGCGGCCCTGGATAACCCTCCGGAAAGACGATCAGCTGAGCGCCATCGGTGGACGCGAGTCGAATTGCCTCGACCGCCTCGTCTACGCGCGACGCCTCAGGGTCGGACGCGATAACGGCAGGCTGGTAAGCGGCCACTCGAAGCGAATCAGGTTGCGTAACTGACATGGAGTCTTCTCCTTAGCGGTTCATTGACGTACATAGGTTCGCCCGAGCGCCGCCGGCGGGTTACTGCGACCGACGACGATCGCGTAGACGACGATCGTCGCGACATATGGCAGAGCGAGCATCAGCTCCGGAGGAACATTGAGATCGGAGCTCTGTACGCGAAGCGCGAACGCTTCTACTACACCGAACAAGAGCGCAGAAGGGATCGCCAGCATTGGCGACCAGCGCGCGATGATTACGACCGCGAGCGCGATGAAGCCGCGACCGCCGCTCATCCCATCGCTGAACGTCAGTAGCTGGCCCAAAGCAAGGAAGACCCCGCCGAGCCCAGCGCATCCTCCACAGATCAGCATGGCCTGCCAGCGCAAGCGCTTGACTGGAATGCCGAGACTCTCGCAGGCCAACGGGTCCTCTCCGCAGCCGCGCATCCGCAGCCCCCAGCCCGTCTTCATCAACGCCCACCAGCTGATCAGCGCCAGTACCAGCGCGACGTAGACAAAGATGCTCTGCTGGAAGATCGCGACGCCGAGGAAAGGCGCGTCAGCCAAGATCGGGAAGTGGAAAGCAGAGAAGCCTGGAACCTGCGGCGCATTGCCGCCTTCCCAGATCGCTCGCACGAGGAATGCGGTGACGCCGAGCGCGCCGATGTTCAAAGCGATGCCGCAGACGATCTGATCGCCGCCAAGATTGATCGCAACGAACCCTTG
>WLNV01000105.1 GCA_009699615.1 Actinomycetota bacterium | reverse complement strand
TCGGTCGTGAGCACGCGCGGGGTCGCATACGCCGGTGGGGTCGGCTTCGCACTCTGGCGACGCTCGCTGCTGGAGCTATCTCGCGTCCGCGGCGGCCTTCTGCCCACGACGATCGCTCCGCTGATCTTCCTGCTCGGCAGCCTCGGCCAATTCGGGAGCCTCGACCAGCTCGTCGGCTTCCCAACCACCTCCTACATCGCATGGCTAATGCCCCTCTCTTGTCTTCAAGCGGCCGGGTTTGCTGGCGGCGCGACCGGGGCCAACTTGGCACGCGACATCGAAGCCGGGTGGTTCGATCGGCTGTTGAGCTCTCCTGCTCCGCGTCCGCTCTTGATCCTCGGCCCTGTAATGGCGGCGATGACGCGCTCGCTCGTGCCGGTGACCGTAATCCTCGCCGTCGGTCTGCTGATCGGCCCGGGGCTGACGGGTGGACTCTTCGGCCTGGTAATGCTCTACCTCGCCGCCATTTCGTTCAGTGTCGTCGCGGCGCTCTGGGGCATCACGCTCGCCTTGCGCGCGCGGAGCCAGCAGGTAGGGCCCTTGATCCAGAACGGTGTCTTCATCGCCGTCTTCCTGTCGACGGCGTACACGCCGCTCCCGTTCCTCAAGGGGTGGCTCGCCGTCGCCGCGCCCTACAACCCAGTCACGTACGTCCTCCAGATGGGTCGGCAAGCGACCGTTTCCGGGATCGAACTGAGTTGGGCCCACACTTGGCCAGGGCTGCTCGCGTTGGCCGGCATGATCCTGTTCTTTGGTTTGCTGGCATTGCGCCAGTTGAGGCGCGTCGATCTGTAGCTCGCGCCGGAAGTAGGGTGGCTCGATGCGGTTCGACCCAAAGACAGTGCTGACGGCGGTTCCAAATGTTTCGAACGGAGCCGACCTGGATGCGCTGGGAGCTGTTGGCAATGCATTCGTCCGAGCAGGCACGGCAGATCTGCTGGCCGAACCCCACAGCGACGCTGATCATGGGCGGACTGTCTTCACCTTGGCCGCCGAGCCTGGGGGAATGGCAACGGCGCTGGTCGACGGCGCTCGCGTCGCGTTGGAACAGTTCGATCTTGCCTCTCACATAGGAAGCCACCCGAACGTAGGCGTCGTCGACGTTGTGCCGATCGTCTTTCTCGACGAGCAGCGGCGCGGCGCCGCGATGGCCGAGGCGCTCGTAACCGCCGATCTGCTGGCCGGTGAACTCGACCTGCCGGTCTTTCTCTATGGCGCGCTCGCCGATGGTCGAACGCGCGCCGAGCTGCGCCGTGGAGGGCTTGCGGAATTGACCGCGAGGATCAATAGCGGCGAGCTACGGCCCGACTTTGGGCCAGCGGCCGTCGACCCCGCGAAGGGTGTGACTCTGGTTGCGGCCCGTCCGCCGCTGGTCGCGTTCAATCTGGAGCTCGCGTCTCCCGCGACGCTCGCTGACGCCAAGGCGATTGCCGCTGACCTTCGTGAAACCGGTCCTGCCGGTCTGCCGGGGCTGCGGGCGATCGGACTCGAGCTCCCGGCGCGCGGTGGAGTGGCACAGGTTTCAATGAATATCGAAGACCACCACGCACTCAGTTTGGCTGAAGTCGTTGCCGCCGTCAGCGCACGCGCGGAGGTCAGCGAAGCTGAGCTTGTCGGGCTCGCGCCCCGCGCCGCATTCGACGGTTGGCCCGAGCATCTCGTCTGCCGCAACCGGGCGACGCTTGAGGACGCTCTAGGCTTCTAACGCAGATGGCCCAAGCGAAGAAGAAACGCAACTCCAAGCACCGCGGCAACGCAGCAGGCGTTGTTGAAACACGCGGGCGTACGGGACGCAAGCTCAGCGACCGCGAGCAGAGCAAGAACAAGTCGAGCGGCGATGCCAAGGGCGCCGCTCCGCGCGGCCCCGGCGGACGCCCGATGCGTCAGCCGAGCTGGCGCAGCGCGGCGACGCGTTCGATGGTCGCCGTCGTGATCTTCGTTGCCGTCCTTTCCCTGCTGCTGAAGGTGCCGATCAACGAAACGTTGCCGGTCGCAGGCCTGATGCTCGTCTTCTACATCCCGCTCAGCTACTACACCGACCGCTGGCTCTACCGACGTCGACTGGTGAAGGACGCCGCAGCGCGTAAGGGAAAGCGCTGAGCGGATGGAAGTTCAGGTTCTTACCGTCGGCCCGGTGCAGGAGAACTGCTACCTGCTGCGCAGCGGCCCGGACGCGAAGAAGGCGCTGTTGATCGATCCAGGCGACGAAGCACCGCGGATTCTCGAGGCGATCGACGCACTTGGGGTCGAACTCGAGGCCATTCTGCTCACGCACACTCACTTTGACCACGTCGGCGCGGTCGCCCCGATCGCCCGTGTGACCGGGGCCCCGGTCTACTGCCCCGAGCTGGAGGGTCATGTGCTCGCCGACATCATGACCTACGTCCGCTTCGAGGGTGTCGGGCCGTTCGAGAGCTGGGAGGCAGAGGAGTTTGTCGGGGGCGGCGAGAGGCTTGACCTCGCCGGCTTCGAAATCGAGGTCTTCTTCACTCCCGGTCACAGTCCCGGCCATGTGACCTACGCTTTTTGCGATCCCGATGATGCCGATGGGGGCTACGTAATCGCCAGCGGTGATGTTCTCTTCCAAGGTTCCGTCGGCCGGACCGATCTTCCGGGCGCCGATCACGGCGAGCTGATGCGCTCATTGGCGATGCTCGCCGACTCGTTCGCCGATGAGACGACGGTCCTCCCGGGCCACATGGGAATCACGACGCTTGGTCATGAGCGCGCCACGAATCCGTTCCTGCAAGATCTTCCGAGCACTTCGTGAGCGATCCGCTGCAGGCGCCGCGGGGCACCTTCGACATCCTGCCCGAGCAGGCGCCGCTGCGATTGGCAGTCGAGAACACGGCGAGGACGGTGCTCGAGAGCGCGGGCTACGAGCGGATTGAAACCCCGACCTTTGAGCCAACCGAGCTTTTCACGCGAAGCGTTGGAGAAGCGACCGACATTGTTCAGAAGGAGATGTACAGCTTCGTCGACGGAGGCGAACGCTCGCTGACGCTGCGTCCCGAAGTAACGGCGCCGATCGTCCGCGCCTACCTTCAGCACGGCATGCACAAGCTGCCTCAGCCGGTCAAGCTCTGGTACCTGTCGAGCTGCTTCCGTTATGAACGGGCGCAGAAGGGCCGCTATCGCCAGTTCTGGCAGATTGGCGCGGAGGCGATCGGCTCCGACGACCCAGCCGTCGACGCCGAATCGATCGCGTTGCTTTCCGAGATTCTCGATCAGCTCGGAGTCCAGGGGCTCCAGCTGCGGATTGGGAGTTTGGGTGGACCGGTCGCGCGTGAGCGCTACCGCGAGATGCTCAAGACCCACTTGCGCGCGAATGAAGATCAGCTCGCCGACGACGTCAAGGCGCGGATCGACCTCAACCCGCTCCGGGCGTTCGACTCGGCCGACGAATCGACGCGCGCCGTTATGTCGACCGCACCGCTGCTGCTTGACCACCTCGACAAAGACGACCTCGACCACTTCGCTCAGGTCCGTTCCCTGTTGGACGCAATCGAGCTGCCTTACGTGATCGACCCAACTCTCGTTCGGGGGCTCGACTACTACGCGCGCACGGTCTTCGAGTTCAACTCCGACGCGCTCGGCGCGCAGAGCGGCGTTGGTGGGGGCGGCCGGTACGACGGTCTTGCCGAGCAGATTGATGGCCCGCCAACCCCTGGTTTCGGCTGGGCTGCGGGGGTCGAACGGATTCTGCTGGCGGCGGAGGGGCTTCCCGAGCCTGAACCGCTGACGATGCTCTTCGTTGCGCTCGCCGATGACGCCGACGCGACTCGGCGTGGCGGCTTCGCGCTCAGTGCTGCTGCACGACGAGCCGGCGTTCCGACTCAGATCGAGCTTGCTGGCCGCTCAATCAAAGGGCAGTTCAAGCATGCAGACCGGCTCAAGACGCGGTTCGTCGCGGTCATCTCCGCCGACGGCGTTGAGCTGAAGGATTTCGAGAGCGGTGAGACGACGGGATTCGAGTCGGGAGACGCGGCGCTTGCCGCGATTCTCCGTGGAAGAGGAGTTTCATGATGCAGGCACCGCAACCGAACCGCTACCGCGACAGCTGGTGCGGGGAGCTCGGTCCCGATGATGTTGGACGCCAGACTCGCGTTGCGGGATGGGTCCACCGTCGCCGCGACCACGGCGGCTTGATCTTCATCGACCTGCGCGACCGGTCAGGCATCCTCCAGATCGTCTTCCACCCCGAGCGCGGCGCCGAGCTCTTTGCGCTGGCCGAACAGCTTCGACCTGAGCACGTCGTTTCCGTCAGTGGCGCGCTGCTCGCCCGTGGCGCCGAGAACGTCAACCCCGAGATGGCGACCGGAGCGGTTGAGCTTGAGGTGTCCGAAGGCGAGTCGCTGGCGTCGAGCCACACGCCGCCATTCGCGATCGATGAGGACGGCCCGGTCGACGAGACGACCCGTTTGCGTTACCGCTGGCTTGATCTGCGGCGAGCAGGAATGCAGCAGACGATGATCACCCGGGCACTGATCACCCAGACGCTCCGAGACCAACTCGTCGGCCGCGACTTCCTCGAGATCGAAACGCCGATCCTGACGAAATCAACCCCCGAAGGCGCACGAGACTTCCTCGTGCCGAGCCGGATGAACCCGGGCAACTGGTACGCGCTGCCCCAGTCGCCTCAGCTCTTCAAGCAGCTGCTGATGATGGCGGGCTACGAGCGCTACTTCCAGATCGCGCGCTGCTTCCGCGACGAAGACCTCCGGGCCGACCGTCAGCCCGAATTTACGCAGCTCGACGTCGAGATGGCTTTCGTCGACGAGGATCAGGTAATTGAGGTAAGCGAAGAAGCGATCGCTGCCGTCTTCAAGGCAACCGGATTCGAGATCGCTGCAGCGCCATGGCCACGGATCGGCTACGACGAGGCGATGCTCCGGTACGGAAGCGATCGCCCGGACCTTCGCTTCGGCCTCGAGATCAAGGACGTCAGCGAACAGCTGCGCGGTTCTGAGTTCAAAGTCTTTGAATCGGTGCTGAGCGGCGGCGGAACCGTTCGAGCGTTGAACGCCGGTAAGCGCGAGATGTCGCGTTCCGAGCTCGACAGCCTCAACGAGGTCGTCCAGGTACACGGTGCCAAGGCCGTTGCTCCGATTGTTGTCGGAGACGGCGGTTGGGTCGGCAATCTTGCGAAGTTCTTCTCGGCCGAGCAGATCGCAGCCGTGAATGGCGCGCTCGAGGCCAGCGACGGTGACCTGCTCTGCTTCGTCGCTGACAGCGCAACCGTCGCGCCGGTCGCAATCGGCGCCTTGCGGCTCGACCTCGCTGCGCGCTTTGGATTGATCCCAGAGGACCAGCATTCGGTCTGCTGGGTCGTCGATTTCCCAATGTTCGAAGCCGACGAAGAGAGCGGCGGGCTGACCGCGCTGCATCATCCATTCACTGCGCCCGAAGGCGACCTCGACGAGCCTGCTTCGCTGCGCTCGCGCGCCTACGACCTTGTGGTCGATGGCAACGAGCTCGGTGGAGGGTCGATCCGCATCAACACGCCCGAGGTGCAGAGCCGTGTCTTCGAGGCAATTGGGCTTGGCGAAGAAGAGGCGAAAGAGCGCTTCGGCTTCCTACTCGAGGCCCTCGAGTACGGCGCACCGCCGCACGGCGGTATCGCATTCGGCCTCGACCGGATCGCGGCGCTGGTCTGCGGCCGCGATTCAATCCGCGACGTAATCGCCTTCCCGAAGACGGCCAGCGGCGCCGACCCGTTGACAGGTGCTCCAGCGCCAGCCGACGCGCGCCAGCTCCGCGACCTCGGGAT
>WLNV01000104.1 GCA_009699615.1 Actinomycetota bacterium | reverse complement strand
GGCCACGCTCGAGGCGATCGCCTACCAGTCGGTAGACGCGGTGCGGGCGATCGAGGCGGCGGGCGGCAGGCCGATCACTTCGCTCAAAGCCGACGGCGGCGCGACCGCCAATGGTTGGCTGATGAAGTTTCAGGCCGACGTGCTTGGCGTCCCGGTGATCGTGCCTGAGATCTCTGAGACGACGGCGCTTGGCGCGGCGATGATGGCCGGAGTAGGTGCAGCGCTGTTCACTGAGAGCGATGCCGCCGCGCGCTGGCGCGAGCGGGTCCGGTACGAGCCGCAGATGGCTGCCGACGAGCGCGAGCGGCTGCTTGGCGAATGGCACCGCGCCGTTGAACGGTCCCGCGATTGGGCGGGCGCGTAACCGCAGCCGCGGAGCGGGGTTAATTCGGCCAATGGGGGAGCAGAAGACACCAGCCGCGGACGAGAAGCTCGTCGCAATCAAGGAGCAGGTCTACAAGGACCCGCGCCCGATTGAGCAGCTCCAGAAGTACTACGACTGGCCGATGACGCACAAGCCAGGGCCGATCTACGATGTCGTGCGGCTGCTGCTCTCAACGCTCGTTTGGGTTCCCTACCGAGCGCGCAGCGTCAACTCGCGCCGCGTGCCAACGAGCGGGCCGGTGATCTTCGCGCCGAACCATTTCTCAAACATCGACCACTTCTTCGTTGGCGCTTTCACGCGCCGCAAGCTGCAGTTCATGGCCAAGTCGCAGCTCTACCACGGCTGGATGAGCTGGGTTTATAAGACCGGCGGCGTCTTCCCGGTCCGCCGTGGCGTCCGTGATGAGCAGTCATTTCAAGTAGTCGATTCGATCCTGAGCCGCGGCGGCTGCATCTGCATGTACTGCGAAGGCGGCCGCTCACGAACCGGCAAGATGGCCGAGAAGCCGAAGCCAGGGATTGGCCGCGTTGCGCTGCAGAGCGGAGCGGTCGTTGTGCCGGTAGCTATCTACGGCTCTCAGAAGGTCCGCAACTGGAAGAAGCTTCAGGCGCCGAAGGTCCGCGTCTCATTCGGCGAACCACTCCGCTACGAAATCGTCGCCGATCCGACTCGCGAGCAGCAGCAGCTGGTAGCCGACGAGATCTTTGCCGAGATCAGGAAGCTCTACGTTGAGCTTGAAGCCAGCGCTGGCGGGTAATCGAACTGCTTTAGCTTGAGGCTTGTTGTGTAACGGCGTGTTCTGTGTTCGTGACTGGTAGGTTGCCGCGGGAGATACTTCCAAGTCATCTGTTGGTGTGCGATATTCGTCGCCCCACTGACTTTTGACCAACCAACGTTTTTTTGGGGAGAGGGTCGGGGGATAGTGAAGGTTTTGGCTTCTGGTGGTCTGCGGTTTGTGCTGGCTGGCGCCATAGTGGCCGTGTTCGCCGTTTCCTTTGTTGGACGAGCTGAAGCTGCTTCGGTCTTTTCGTCGCCTTTTGCTTCGCCCTCTGTCTTTGCTCAGCCGGCAGCCTCTGCCGCGTCGGTTGTTGCTGGCGAACGTGCGTTGACTCTCTCTTGGGGTGCCGTGAAGGGTGCTGCTGGCTACCGCGTTAGTTGGCGTGGCCGGGTTTTGAAGGGTGGTAAGCCAACTGCGGTCTGGTCTTCGCAGTGGCTGGGACTGAAGGTGCTCGCGGCTTCGGCTCGTTCCTACAAGGCCACCGGTCTTGTTAACGGTGCTGAGTACCAGTTGCGGTTGGAGTCCAACACGAAGGCGAAGAAGTCGCTGTGGGTCTCTCGGTCGACGCCGGTGGCCAGCCCCAAAGCCGCTACTCCTACTCCTACCGCGACAGCCCCTAGCGCTCCAATGAGCGTTGCGGGCGTCGCCGGCGACACTTGGGTGGCTGTGTCGTGGTCCGCCCCGTCTAGCGATGGTGGCTCCGCAGTAACCGGTTACAAAGTGATTGCGTCTGGCGGCGGTTCGCCCTCAACTACGGAGTGTGCAGCTTCCCCTTGCACGGTCCCGGGTCTAACGAACGGCACGCCCTACACGTTCACCGTGAAGGCAACGAATGCTCGCGGTGACTCCCCCGCCTCGGCGGCCTCCGCTGCGGTAACGCCGTTTGGTTTGCCCGCCGTGGCGGCCGAAGTAGTTGCGACGGCCGGTGATGGTGCAGCGCGCGTTTCTTTTGTTGCTGGGTTTAATGGTTCGCAGGCGACGACATACACGGTGACGGCTGTTGAGGATCCGACCAAGACCGCCACGGGTGACGCGTCGCCGATTGTTGTCCCTGGGCTCACGAACGGCACGTCTTACACGTTCACTGTGAAGGCGACTAACTCTCGCGGTGATTCTCCGGCTTCGGCGGCGTCTGCCGCGGTAACCCCGCGTGCTTTGCCTCCGGTTCCGACCTCCGTTGTTGCGTCGCCTGGTGATGGCGTAGCGAGCGTTTCGTTTGCTGCGGGGGCTGGGCCGGTCTCTTCGACGGCGACGTCATACACGGTCACGGCTGTTGAGGATCCGACCAAGACCGCCACGGGCTCGACATCACCGATTGTTGTGACTGGTCTAGCTAACGGCACGTCTTACACGTTCACTGTGAAGGCAACGAACTCTCGCGGCGATTCAGCCGCTTCGGCAGCGTCCGTGGCGGTTACGCCAAGCGTGGCGTCGTGCGCTAACGGTCGCGCGGTTTGCGTGGTCGGAGACATCGGTCCTGGCGGCGGCAAGGTCTTCTACGCTCCGGTTGGCGGGTTCACTGAGACGGATGCGCCGTGTGGTTCAAGCTGCCGTTATCTAGAGGCCGCCCGAGTTGATTGGAATGGCGCGCCCGGCTCCGGCGATCCCAGCCTTCAGTGGGGTGTCGGGGACACATCCGAAGGGACGTGCAGTAATCGCGACATCCCAGTTACGGCTGGCGGAGACATTGGTTCTGGTTTTGCTAACACCACCGCGATCATGGCTGCCTGCAGTGCTGCCAGCGGTATCAACTCAGCTCCGGCTGCTCGCGCTGCCTTTAACTACGCCCCTTCCGTGAATGGCGCCACCGTAACCGGCTGGTTCCTGCCAGCGCTTGCTGAACTCAATCAGTTCCTTACTTCTGGCGCGGGCCCCGCGCCGTCGCCGCCACCTGGCTCCTACGGTTGGAGCGCATACTGGTGGTCCTCGACGCGGATGTGCGTGTCGTTTTCGTGTGCCCTGTACGCATCGGCCCCGGGATTTCAGTCTTTCATGTCTGGTTCCCCCCAATTTGTTTCAAACAGCGGCTTCCTCAAGAACGGGTCGTATCTTGTGAGGCCGGTCCGAGCTTTCAACTAGCTTTCTACTTGCCGATGAGCAGCGAGCTATTCCAGCTCTAGCGAGTAGTCGAGCCATTCGGAGCGCTCGGCGCCAACGCGCTCGTAGACCTTCTGTGCGCGCTCGTTCTCTTTCCCGGTCTGCCAGTCGAGTGAGAGTGCGCCGTGGCGGCGGGCTTCGTCGGCGCAGGCGAGGATCAGCGCGTCGGCTAGTCCGGTTCCGCGTGCCGGTTCGCTGACGAAAAGGTCGTTAGTCACTGCGAAGGCGGTCGCTCACGGACCGGCAAGATGGCCGACAAGCCGAAGCCAGGGATTGGCCGCGTTGCGCTGCAGAGTGGAGCGGTCGTGGTGCCGGTAGCTATTTACGGCTCGCAGAAGGTCCGCAACTGGAAGAAGCTGCAAGCGCCGAAGGTCCGCGTCTCATTCGGCGAACCACTCCGCTACGAAATCGTCGCCGATCCGACCCGCGAGCAGCAGCAGGCCGTCGCCGACGAAATCTTCGCTGAGATCAAAGCTCTCTACGCCGAGCTTGAAGCCAGCGCCAAGAGCTGAGCCAGATCTCAACTGCCGCTCCGCGCCTATGCGGCCGGTAGACTCCTAGCGAATCCGGTACGAAATGGGGATTTTCTCGATGGGGTTGACGCAGTCGCCGAACAACGGCGCGGAAGGTCGTGGGATGAGGCGGGCGGTCGCGCTTGGCGTGCTAACCGCAGCGACGTTGGCGCTTGCTTTCACGTCGGCCGCAGGCGCCTCGGAAGGCTTCACAGCGACCGGCTCGATGGCTGGAGAACGCGATCAAGGCGTCGCCATTCGGCTCGCTAGCGGGAAGGTGCTCGTACTTGGCGGCGAGCGTTCGTTGTTTGCAGGGCTCAGCTTCCCTGCCGATGCAGAACTCTACGACCCGGCGTCCGGTCAGTTCGCCCCGACCGGAGCAATGTCGAGTGCCCGTTGGGGTTCTCCTAGCAAGGCGGTTCTACTCCGCGACGGCAAGGTGCTCGTCGCGGGCGGGGACGCGGGCCTAGGCACCCTCGCCTCCGGTCACGGCGACCTCTATGACCCGGAGAGCGGCCAGTTCACGCTCACCCACGGCTCGATGATCACACCGCGGAGATACGCCACGGCAACGCTGCTGCCCAGCGGCAAGGTCCTATTCGCCGGCGGCTCGAATGCGAGCAACCAGAAGCTGGACAGCGCCGAACTTTACGACCCCGCTACGGGGGATTTCACCGCAACCGCAGGGGCGCCTACTATCGCTCGCTGGAATGCGACCGCTGAGCTGCTCGCCGACGGGAAGGTCCTGATCGCCGGTGGCCGCAACGGTTCAAACGGTTGGGAAGCGTCGGCTGAGCTTTATGACCCGGCGACCGACCACTTCACCGCGACGGGTTCACTGAGTCACGATCGCGACGCGGCGATGTCGACTGCGCTAGGCGATGGCACGGTTCTAGTCGCCGGAGGTCGCGGAGCGGGCGGGTACCCTGCCGATGGCGAGATCTACGACCCGGCGACCGGGAACTTCGCAGTGACCGCGAACGCAATGACGACTAGTCGGTTTTATGGGACCGCAACTCGGCTCGTCAATGGAAAGGTGCTGATTGCTGGTGGGAGGGACGGTTCGTATTCCTCTCTCGCATCAACATCGATCTATGACCCAGTCACCCGCAGTTTCGCCGATGGTCCAATGATGGGAATAACCCGTTACGCACCGGTGGCGGCCCTGCTGGAAAGTGGCAAGGTGCTCGTTGCTGGCGGCCTCGACGGTGCAACGGGCAGCCTCGCCGATGCGCTGCTGTTCGACCCCGGTTCGTTCGACCTCACCGTTGCTCGTTCCGGCAGCGGCAGCGGCACGGTCAGCTCCGCGCCGGCGGGGATCTCCTGCGCTAGCGACTGCAGCGAGTCTTACGTTGACGGCCGCGTAGTTACGCTGACCGCTCACGCCGCAACTGGCTCGGTTTTCAGCGGCTGGTCGGGCGCCGGCTGCTCTGGGATCGAAAGCTGTGTGGTGACGATGAGCGAAGCGCGCTCCGTAACGGCTGGGTTCAGCGCAGTTGCGGTCGATCCGCCCGTCGACACGCCGGTCCCACCGATACCTACCGTCAGGCCAGCGCGACCCTCTCCTGCATGGTCGTCGGTCAAGCGCTCGAAGGTCGTGACGGCGACGATTCATCCGGCGGCGGGTGTGAGCTACTCGATCGTTGGTAAACGCGGCAGCAAAGCTAAGCGCGGTAGCTGCAAGAAGGTAACTGTCAAGCGAGCGAAGCTCGTCAGCTGCAAGGTCACGCTGGCCAGCGGGTCTTGGACCGTTGTCGTGACGCCAATTAAGGCCGCCGCAAGCGGCGCTCCGGCGACCAAGCGCTTCCGCTTCTAAAGCGCCAGCGAGTAGTCGAGCCACTCGGAACGCTCGGCGCTGACACGCTCGTAGACCTTCTGCGCGCGCTTATTGTCTTTCGCGGTCTGCCAGCCGAGTGAGAGTGCGCCGTGGCGGCGGGCTTCGTCGGCGCAGGCGAGGATCAGCGCGTCGGCTAGTCCGGTTCCGCGTGCCGGTTCGCTGACGAAGAGGTCGTTCATCACTGCGAGGC
>WLNV01000103.1 GCA_009699615.1 Actinomycetota bacterium | reverse complement strand
TCGTCACTTGGATTGAGCACATGAACGCCGACATGCTCGCGGCCGGCGTCGAGCTCGGAGACCGCTACGACTTTGACATCGTCCACGGCCACGACTGGCTCGTCTTCGTCGCTGGCGATCACCTCGCCAACCGCTTCCGCTGCCCGCTGGTCGTGACGATTCACGCGACCGAGTACGGCCGCCACCAAGGCTGGGTCGACAAGCACCCGCAAAGCTGGATTCACGGCGTCGAGCGATCGATGGCGGCGCGCGCCGACCGGCTGATCACTTGCTCCTACTACATGCGCGGCCATGTCGCCGACATCTTCGAGCTTGATGAAGCGAGCGTTGACGTGATTGCCAACGGGATCGACCCGCTCGATCTGCAGCCGGTTGATGACCTCGAAACGTTGCGCGCCAAGTTCGCTGCGCCCGACGAGCAGCTAGTGATCCTCGTTGGCCGCCTCGTCTACGAGAAGGGCTTCCAACTGGCGCTCGAGGCGTTGCCACCGATCATCGAGCGGGTTGGCAAGGTCCGCTTCCTCGTCGCAGGCTCGGGCACGCACGAAGCGGAGCTGAAGAAGCAGGCTGAAGAGCTTGGTCTGAGCGAGTACGGAACGTTCCTGGGTTGGATCGGCGACGACGTACTCCATTCGCTCTACCGGATCGCCGACCTCTGCGTGATCCCAAGCCTCTACGAACCGTTTGGCCTTGTCGCGCTTGAAGCGATGGCGAGCGGTTGCCCTTGCATCGTCGCCGACACCGGTGGGCTGCGCGAAGTCGTCCCCGGGGGCGACCGCGTTGGCCTCCGCTTCAACGGCGGCGACGCCGACCATCTCGGCGTGATGATTGAACGGATGCTGACCGACGCCGAGCTTCGCGAGCGCTTGATCGCAGAGGCATCGGAGCACGTGCTCGGCTTTGATTGGGTTGACGTCGCTCGTGAAACGCGTGAGCTCTACGACGAGGCGCTGGTCGCCTCGCGCAGCAAGGCCTAGCGCCAGCGAAGCGTTTCAGGCTGCTCGCGCATCCGCAGTACGCGTGCCGGTGAGCCGCCGACGACGGCGTTCTCCTCAACGTCGCGAGTGACGACCGCGAGGCTGCCGAGGATCGAGTTGTCGCCAACCGTGACGCCGCGCAGTAGGCAGGCGCCGTAACCAATCCAAACGTTGTTGCCGACGCGTACGTCGCGCTTGTAGATCCCTTGGTCTCGGATCGGCCGTTCTACATCGTTGGTCGCGTGGTCAAAGTCGATCAACATCACGCGGTCGGCGAGGATGCATTGGCTGCCGATCGAGACGTGCTGAAAGGCCGAGATCGTGCACTCTTGGCCAAGGACGGTGCGGTCACCGATGCTGACGACGCCCTCATGCGCGCGGATCTTGCAGCCGTCGCCGATCCATGACCAGCGGCCGAGCTCGACAACGGCCTGGCGGCCTATCTCAAAGGTCACGTTCGGGCAGACAAAGAAGAGGCCATCGCTCTGCAGGCGCCCGCGCCAACGCAGTTTCAGCCAAGCCCAGCGAGCGACCAATCGTGCGTACTTGAAGTTGAGCATCCCGTTGGCCGCAGCGAAGCGCAGGAAGGCAGTCGGCCCGCCGTCCAGCGGAGCGGGAGCAGGGCGTGGTGGCGGCTGATCCTGCTGGCTTGCTGGATCGCTCGTGGGAGCGGCTGATTCCATCGCTCGGAAAGCCTAGCCGGGGAGCCAACTCGCCGGCCCGACCACCGGCCCGCCCGCTAACCTCGATGGCCGTGACTCCCGCCGCTGCCGACACCCTCGCCGAGCGCCTGTTGGCTGGCGATCAGCGCGCCCTCGCGCGGGCAATCACGCTCGTTGAGTCCGATGATCCACGCGGCTGGGAGCTGGTTCGCGAGGTCTATCCGCACACAGGCAAGGCCGCAATTGTGGGTTGCACCGGCGCTCCCGGCGCCGGCAAGTCGACGCTGATCAGCTCGCTGACAGCGCTGCGCCGCGCGCAGGGTCGCAGCGTCGGCGTGCTCTCGATCGATCCGTCCTCACCGTTCACGCAAGGCGCGCTGCTCGGCGACCGGATTCGTCTAACCGACCACTTTCTCGATCAGGGCGTCTTCATCCGCTCGATGGCCAACCGCGGCGCGCTCGGTGGGCTCAGCGAAGCGGCGCTGCAAACTGCGCTTCTGATGGACGCTGCCGGCCGTCAGGACATCTTCCTTGAGACCGTCGGCGTTGGCCAAGCCGAGGTCGACATCATCGACCATGCCGACACGATCGTGCTGGTTCTGATGCCTGGCTCAGGCGACTCGATTCAGGCGTTGAAGGCCGGCGTGATGGAGATTCCCGACATCATCGTCGTCAACAAGTGCGACCACCCGATGACCGAGACGATGGTGCGCGAGATTCGAGGAGTGCTGAGCCTTGCGCCCGCCGACGGACGGCCAACCCCGATCGTCAAGACCGAGGCGCTGCGAGGCGATGGCGTTGCCGAGCTGGCCGACGAACTCGACGCTCATCGCGCCTTCATCGAGGCCGAGGGAACTCTGGCAGAGCGCCGCCGCCGCAACCTGCGCAGCGAAGTGATCTCGATCTGCACGCACCGGATGCGGCGCGACTTGGAGGCGCGGGTTGACGGGGACGAGAGATTCACCAAGCTCTTCGACGCCGTCGTCGAACGCAAGCTTGACCCTGCCAGCGCGGCGACCGAGATTCTCGAGCAGCTCGGAGACTGAGTAGGCGCGTCAGCGGCGTCAGCCGCTGAAGATGCTCCACGGGAGAGGCCCGCTGAGCGGCGATAGTCCCGCGTCTGTGGCGAGGCGCGCAGCGACCAGCAACCACAGCGTCAGCGCAACACCGATCACAGCCAGCGCAACGCCAACCTTCGGATAGCGGCGCATTCCCCACGAGCTGAGCGCCGCGGCCGTTGGCAGCGCGACGATCAGCGGCTCGGCGGGGGAGAGGCCGCTGAGGCTCGGCAGGAAGAAGACTGCCGCTATTAGCGCGGCAGCGCAGATCGCTGCCATCAGTTGGGCTGCGACTTCCACGTCGGCCGCCTCGGGGAGCGCCCGAGCCAACCGCGCGCGGCGCGAGCGCCAGGCAAGCGCGATCGAGACGAACGCCAGTCCCAGCAGCGGCGCCGTCAGCAGCAGCCCAAGTTGCGGCGCGAAGAAGAGATCCAGCAGTCGTGGCAGACGGTCGATGTAGTCGCCAACGCTGGCAGCACCGGTCGGTGGATCGGAGATTGCCGAGGCTGCCATCGGCGTCAGCCCGCCAAAGAGCCGCGCGTTGATCGAGACATAGAAGACGACCGAGACGAGTACGAGCTCGATCGCAATCAAGCCGATCCAGCCGCGCGAGCGCCGCCGTAGCCAGCGGAAGAGCGCGACCGTGATTACGACTCCGGGGAGGATGCCGGCGAGGCCGACCCACGGCAGCAGCGCCAGCAGCGTGCCCGCACCGAGCGCTGAACGCGTGCCCGGTGATTCGCGCACGCGAAGCGCCAACAACGCCGCGGCGGCGACGATCGCGGCACAGGTCGCAGCTGGGCGGATCGCCGTTGCCGCGATGACCATCGGCGGGCTGCAGCCGATTGCTATTGCCGCGCCGCTCGCCCACGGGTCGGGAACGAGTCTGCGCGCAAGCGCAGCGGCAGCAACCATTCCAAGCGCCGTGATCAGCGCCAGCAGCGCCTGCACCAGCGCCGTGCCGCCGAGCGCATAGGCCGGCGCCAGCAGCGTGGGGAAGAGGAAGCCGTGCGGCTCGATCAATCTGCCGTTGACGAGCACGCCGGCCGGTTGCACCGGCGAGCCACCGAAGGCCCGCCAAGCGTGGCTGCGGTACTGGTTCGTCAGCTCGAAGTTCCCGTCATCGAGCAGCGAAGTAGTCGTCAACAGGATCCGCGTCTCGGCCGGAGCGAACTGTGCCTGCGGTGTCGCAGGCAGACCGATCCCAGCCAGGTAGACGGCGAAGCAGACGATGAATACGAGCAGCCCCGAGCGACCGTTGCCGCGTGCCGCGGCGCGGGCGATTCGGCCGGGCTCGAACTCTGCGACTGGGCTGGCGGCTTCGTTCACAGCTGCCCGGCCTCCGTGATCAGCTCGTCAGTGCGCGGGCGATGACCATCTGCTGGATCTCATCGGTGCCCTCACCGATTGTCAGCACCTTGGCGTCGCGGTAGAAGCGGCAGACCGGATACTCCTCGATGTAGCCGTATCCGCCGTGGATCTGCACCGCTTCCTCGGCGCAGCGCACGGCCAGACGGCCGGTCTTCAACTTCGCTTGCGCGGCGGTCAGGCTGAAGTTCATTCCTTGGTCCTTCTCCCAAGCGGCCTTGTAGGTCAGCAGCCGTGCGGCCTCAATCTCCGTCGCCATGTCGGCGAGCTTTGCGCCGATCGTCTGGAACTGGCCGATCGGCTGGCCAAATGCTTGCCGTTCGCCCGAATACTTGATCGCTTCGTCTAGCGCGCCCTGCGCCAGTCCAACCCCCATCGCTGCAACTCCGATTCGGCCCGAGTCGAGCACCTTGAGGAACTGGCGCAGCCCGGCACCGCGCGGCCCGAGCAGGTTCGCTTCCGGCACACGGCAATCGTCAAACGTCAGCGGCCTCGTGTCTGAGGCGTTCCAGCCCATCTTGCGGTAGGGCTCTCCCTGTTCGTAGCCGGCGGTGCCGTTCTCGATGATGATGTTGGAAATCTCTGGGCGCCCATCGAGTTCGCCGGTGATCGCCGTGATCGCGACATGACCGGAGATCTTGGTGCCTGCGTTGGTGATGAACTGCTTCGAGCCATTGATCACCCATTCGCCGTCCTCGAGCACGGCGCGCGTGCGCAGTGCGCCAGCATCAGACCCTGCCTCGGGCTCGGTAAGTCCAAAGGCGCCGAGCTTGGCGCCGGCGCAGAGTTCGGGCAAGAGTCGCTCTTTCTGCTCGTCGCTGCCGAACAGCGCGATCGGCTGGATTCCGAGAGACGAGTGCGCGCAGAGCGTGATCGCGACCGACGAATCGACCCGCGCAAGCTCCTCGACGCAGATCGCGTAGGCCAGCGTGTCGGAGCCGGCGCCGCCATATTGCTCGGGGTAGGCAATACCCATCCAGCCGAGCTTGCCGATCTGCTCCACGATCTCGTATGGGAAGGCTTTCGTCCGGTCGAGCTCCTCGGCAACCGGTGCGATCTCGCGCTCAGCGAAGTCACGAACCGTCTGGCGCAGCAATTGGTGGTCGTCGGAGAGGGCGAAATCCATGCCGCAACCCTACGGCTAAATCGTCGCTGGTTGTCGCAGGGGGCGCTTCACGACTACTATTGCCCGCTCACGACCGTCAGATGATCAGGAGCCTCAATGCCTACGACAGTAATTCTTGGAACCGCCCGCACCCCCGTTGGAAAGATGGGTGGCGCTCTGGCCTCGATGCCTGCCACCGAGCTCGGTGGCATCGCGATCGCCGCTGCACTTGAGCGCTCCGGCGTCGCACCGGAGCAGGTTGATCACGTCGTGATGGGACAGGTGATTCAGGCCGGGCAGGGGCAGATTCCTTCGCGTCAGGCGCAGATCGCTGGCGGGATTCCGAAGGAGGTCTCGTCGGAGACCGTCAACAAGGTTTGTGCTTCCGGCATCCGCGCGCTCGTAATTCTCGATCAGGGAATCCGCGCGGGCGACGTTGAGGTCGGCGTTGCCGGCGGCATGGAATCGATGTCCAACGCTCCCTACCTGCTTCCCGGCGCGCGCTTCGGCTTCCGCATGGGTGAGGCGAAGGCGCTCGACTCGATGGTCAACGACGGGCTGACCAACCCCTTCTCGGGCCGCCAAATGTTCGACGAGGCAACCGAGATCGGCGACGAACTTGAGCTTTCCCGCCCTGATCTTGACCGCTGGGCCGTTCGCTCGCATGAGCTGGCAATCGCCGCCACCGACGACGGCCGCCTGCCGGAAGAGATCGTCTC
>WLNV01000102.1 GCA_009699615.1 Actinomycetota bacterium | reverse complement strand
GCCGACGGCCGCCCGGTCGAAGCGGTGCTGATGAGCTATCGCGACGGGCGTCGCTCTCTCTGCCTCTCGTCGCAATCCGGCTGCCCCTTGAGTTGCACCTTCTGCGCAACCGGCGCGATGAAGTTCGGTCGCAACTTGACTGCCGCCGAGATCATCGATCAGGCGCTCCACTTCCGCCGCCTTGGCGACGTCAACCACTGCGTCTTCATGGGCATGGGAGAGCCGATGATGAACCTCGACAACGTGCTGGCGGCCTGCGACCTGCTTCCCGACCTGGGAATCACTAGCCGCCGTACGGCGATCTCGACCGTCGGCTGGGCGCCAGGGATTGATGCGCTCGCCGAGCAGCCCCGGCCAATCCGCCTTGCGCTCTCATTGCACGCCCCCAATGACGCGCTCCGCAGCGAGATCATGGCTGTCAACGATCGCTACCCAATCGCCGAGGTGCTGGCTGCCTGCGACCGCCACTATGAGGCGCGCCGTCGGATGACCTTCATTGAGTACGTCATGCTGGCAGGCGTCAACGATCGTTACGAGCAGGCGGTAGAGCTGGCCGCGCTGCTGGACCCAAAGCGCTACAAGATCAACCTGATTCCGTACAACCCGACCGGCTCGCCCTACGAGGGCTCGTCACGGGCAGCCATCGACGCGTTCCAGAGCACCTTGGAGTCAAACGGCATCGGCGCAACGGTGCGCCTCACGCGCGGCCAGGACATCGCCGCGGCCTGCGGTCAGCTGGCTGCGAACGCGTTGGCTGGTTGATCGCCTTCAGACTCGTCGCGATCATCAACCTCATCGGCGTCGCTCGCGTCGACCTCTTCGCCGTCGTCCTCCTCAGCCCCTTCGCTCTCGCTGTCGTCGGCCGCTTCGATCTCGCTGTCGTCAGCCGCTTCGATATCGCTGTCCTCGAGTCCGTCGCTATCGCTCTCGTCGCCGCCGGCCTCGCCTTCGATTTGCGGCAGCGGCTCTTGAACAGCCCCGTCGCTTTCGGAGGTCGGGGCCTCGCCTAGCCGGGCGCCGCCCGCGGCCATCAAGCGCTCACGCAGGTCGGACTGCTCCTCGGGGCTTGGGTCCCACTCCGAGATCGGCGGTAGCTCGTCGATCGAGCTCAGGCCGAAGAGCCGCAGGAAGAGGTCTGTTGTGCGAAAGCAGATCGCACCAAACTGCGAGCGTCCCGACTCCTCGATCAGCCCTCTATCGAGTAGCGTGCCGCTCGCCGAATCGGCGCTCACGCCTCGGATCCGGGTGATCTCCGGGCGAGAGACGGGCTGCAGATAGGCGACGATCGCGAGCGTCTCGGCCTGAGCCGGTGTCAGTGGCGGCGTGCGTGGCTTGGAAAGGAGCCGCCGAGCGGCTTCGTCGTTCTCGGGGTCACTGGCCAGCGTGTAACCGCCGGCGACGTTCTTGAGGACCATCCCGCGCTCGCCTTCGGCCCAAGCCGCGGACAGCTCCTCCAACCCGGCAGTGATCTCCTCCGGGTCGCAACCGATCGCTTCGGCGAGCTCTGACTCGTTGACCGGCTGCGGGCTCACGAAGAGCAGCGCTTCGATCATCTTCGCGGGCTGGTTCATGCGGCTCCTTGAATCAGGTAGGGACGCTGAACCTGTTCCACTGCGGAGATTGTGATCGGAGAGAACGGAGCCTCCTGCAGCCATGTCGCCTCGCCCTGCTTGTAGAGCTCAAGCAGCGCAAACAGTGTCACGGCGATGGTCATCCGGTCGGCCCCGGCAACCGCCTCATCGAAAGAGCACGTGCCGCGGAGGAGAATCTTGCGCAGGTGAGCCAGCCGCGAAGGCACAGTCACCGACGAGGTCCGTAGATGGGCTAGCGAGATCTGAGGCGGCGTGCGCAGCAGACCGCCGATCGCTTCTCCCAGCTGACTCGCCGCGTAGACCTTCTCGGCGTTCTCAAGCGTTACCTGCTTGATGAAATCAGGCAGTGGAGCTGCGCGATAGTGGAACCCGCGTTGCTCACCGAGCAGCTCCGAAAGGTGCTCGGCAGCCTGGCGGTAGCGGCGCGCGTCAAGCATCCTTGCCAGCAGTTCCTCAGCCGCTTCGCCCGGTTCGAGATCGCCCAGCTCGTCGATCTCTCCGGCTGAGAGCATCAGTCGCGACTTCAGCTCGAGCAGGGCAGCGATCAGAACGATGAACTCGGTCGCCATCTCGAGGTCGAGCTCTCCTCGCGCGTCGAGCAGATCGATGTACGAGATGACGATCTCGGCGAGATCGAGGTCAAGCAGCTCAACCTCCTCGCGCAGGACGAGAGTCAGGAGCAGGTCGAACGGACCCGTGAAGAGTTCGAGGTCGAGCTCGATCTCGGCAGCAATCACGGGTCGGAAGTTACAGCGGCGGCCGGTCGGCGTCCGAACATCACCAGTCCGACCAGCGCACAGAGCGCTGCCGCGAAGCCGTACGCCAGAAGGTCTCCCCCAGCGGCCGCCAATATTCCCCCCAACGTCGCTCCAGCCCCCATCGAGAGCGACCAAGTGCTGTTCTGCAGCGCAAATGCCCACCCCTGGTCGACGTCAAGCCGCTCCGCCGCGAGCGAAACCAGCTTGCCGGCCGGCACCCAGAGCGTGCCTATCGCTCCAGCGCAAGCGACAAGGACGAAGCTCAGAACGAGCACGGTTGTAGGGAAGAACAGCGCAATCAACAGCACCGCCGCAACCAACATCCCGACCCGGACAATCGTCAGCACGCCGAGCCTGTCGCTGAGCCGACCGATGATCGGACTCCCGATCGCCTCGGCCGCTCCAGCAACGAAGAAGATCAGCCCGATCAGCTCAGCGCTGGCCCCCAGCTCGCTCAGCCTCAACGGAGCAAGAACCTCGATTACGCCGAATGCAAGTGACGGAACGATGAAAATCATCAACGCCGTCAGATAGCGAGAATTACGCAGCAGATCGAGCGGCGAGCCGGTGGTGCGCTCAGCATCGACGTGAGGCTCGGCCATGCGAATCGCGAACGCGGCGATCACTACGGCGGCAGCGGCAGTGGCCGCGAACGCCGGCCCGCGCCCGATCAAGTGAGCCACCGAACCAAGGACCGGGCCGAACTGCGCGCCGACGACGCCCGCGCCGATGCCAAAACCGAGTACCTCTCCACGCCGTTCCCGGCTTGTCCCTTGCACCAGCCATGCGAGCCCCGCTGTCCACGAGGCGGCGCCCGCGATCCCCTGAAGGAAGCGACTTACATAGAGAAGTTCGATCGTTTGGCCGAAAGCGAATACCAGCGCGGCGGCTGCCATGACGACGAGCGACACGAGAACGGTCGGCCGCGGCCCGAAGCGAGCCGTTGCCCACCCCGCCGGCAGCGCGCCGGCGAATGAGCCAATCGGGTAGATACCGACCAGCAGCCCAGCTCCACCTTTGTCGAGCCCGAACTGAGCGGAGAGCGAAGGGAGCAGGGGCGCAAGCGCGGCGTAGAACAGCGTGTCGAGAAGAACGACCGAACCAACGAGAATTACGAGCCGTCGGTTCACCTCTCAGCCCGCTGGGCCGACGCCCATCGCGCTGCGCACGTCACCGAGTGTGACGGCGGCAATCTCGCGCGCCTGTTCGGCGCCCTCGAGAAGAATCTGCTCCAGTGCCGCCTCATCCTTACGAAGCTCCTCGTAGCGCTCCCGTACAGGAGCGAGCATCTCGATCACGGCATCGGCAACGGCCGCTTTGAGATCGCCGTAGCCGCGTGCGTCGGCCAGTTCAGAGGCCGCTTCGTCGGGCGTAATGCCCTTGCATGCGGCAAGAATGTCGAGCAGGTTGGAAACGCCTCGCTTCTCGGCAGCAACGGCGATCACAGGCGGGTCGTCGGAGTCGGTTACTGCCCTGTTGAGCTTGCGCTTGATCATCTCCGGCTCGTCGAGCACGTAAATCGTGCCCTCCTCCGAGGCTGCCGTCGTCGACATCTTCGAATCCGGATCTTGAAGATCCATGATCCGCGCTCCGACTTCAGGGATGCGGTGCTGCGGCGCTACGAGGATCTCGCCGTCATCGGCGAAGCGTGCGTTGAAGCGTTCGGCGATGTCCCGCATCAGCTCGATGTGCTGGCGCTGGTCCTCTCCCACCGGCACCTCGTCGCAGCGATAGGCGAGCACGTCGGCGGCCTGCAGCACGGGGTAGAAGAAGAGTCCGGCTGAGATCAGCTCGCGCTGAACCTCGGACTTCTCCTTGAACTGGTGCATCCGATTGAGGTCTCCGTGGGCGGTTACCGACGAAAGCAACCAGCAGAGCTCAGTGTGCTCCGGCACATCAGATTGGCGAAAGAGAATGCAGCTGCTTGGGTCGAGCCCCGCGGCGATCAGCAGCGCCGTCGTGTCGTAGGTCCGCTCGCGCAGCTCGGTCGGGTCGTAGGCGACGGTGATCGCGTGCAGATCAACAATGCAGAAGATCGCAAGGCCATCGCCCTGCGCTGCGCGCTGCTGGCCGTCAACGTATTGACGGATCGCTCCGATGTAGTTGCCCAAGTGCTTGCGGCCAGTCGGCTGGATGCCGGAAAAGATGCGCATGTAGGGCGAGGCTACCGCCGCGGCGGACGGTTTCGGACTGCGCCACTCAGGAAAGCGTCGCTGCGTAGGCGTCCGCGCCCAGTAATGACTCGAACTCTTCCGGCTGCGAGAGCTCAACCTTGACCAACCAGCCGGCTGCGTAGGGCTCGGCATTGATCAGTTCGACGTCCGCGCCCAACGCAGCGTTGACCTCAATCACCGTGCCGCTCAGCGGAGCAATCAGGTCGCTGACAGCCTTCAGCGACTCAACCTCTCCATATGGCTGGCCGGCAACGATTGCGTCGCCAAGATCGGGCGGGTCGAAGAAGACCACCTCGCCGAGCGCATCCTGCGCAAACCAACTGATCCCGAGCGTTGCGACCGCCCCATCGAGCTTCGCCCAGCCGTGTTCGGCGTGGTAGCGGAGCTCTTCCGGGTAGTTGCCTTCGGCCATCGCCGAACTAACGCTACTTCAGGAACGACGGGATATCGAGATCATCGTCGCTGATCTTCGTGTCCGCTGCCAATGGCCGCGGTGAGCGGTCGCGGCGCGGCGCCCTCTCGCTGGCATCGGTTCGTGCTGCCCGCGGACGGCTACGACCCGAAGTCTGGTCGAAGCCGGTCGCGATTACCGTCACGCGGACCTCTTCGCCCATCGACTCGTCGAGTACGGCACCAAAGATGATGTTGGCGTTCTTGTCAGCGGCCGAATGAACGATCTCTGCGGCGTCGTTGACTTCGAACAGACCCAGCTCACTGCCGCCGGTGATGTTCAGCAGGATGCCGGTCGCACCTTCGATCGTGTCCTCCAGCAGCGGGCTCTCAATTGCCGCCTTCGCCGCATCGACCGCGCGGGTCTCGCCGGTCGAAGCGCCAATCCCCATCATCGCCGAGCCGGCATCGGACATCACGGTCCGAACGTCCGCAAAGTCGAGGTTGATCAGGCCGGGGATCGTGATCAGGTCGGTGATGCCCTGAACGCCCTGGCGCAGAACGTTGTCGGCCTCACGGAAGGCTTCGAGCACGGTCGTACGCTTCTCAACCGTTGCCAACAGACGCTCGTTGGGGATCACGATCAACGTGTCTACGACTTCGCGCAGGCGGGCGATGCCCTCGTCGGCGGCGCGCATCCGCTGCGCGCCTTCGAATTCAAATGGGCGTGTTACGACGCCAACAGTCAGTGCGCCGATCTCAGCCTTGGCGATCTCAGCGATCACAGGGGCAGCGCCTGTTCCGGTGCCGCCGCCTTCGCCAGCAGTGACGAAGACCATGTCGGCACCCTTGAGCGCCTCCTTGATGTCGTCGCGTGATTCGGCAGCCGCGCCGAAGCCGACCTGAGGGTCTGCGCCAGCACCGAGCCCACGGGTCAGTTCGTGCCCGATATTCAGCTTGATGTCGGCATCGCATGCGTCGAGCGCCTGCGAGTCTGTGTTGGTCGCGATGAACTCGACGCCGCGAAGGCCTGCGTCAACCATCCGGTTGACGGCATTGGTTCCTCCGCCGCCGACTCCGACGACCTTGATCACTGCGAGATAGCTACCGGCTTGATAGTCAGTC
>WLNV01000101.1 GCA_009699615.1 Actinomycetota bacterium | reverse complement strand
CTTCGGGTTATGAGCCCGACGAGCTACCAGACTGCTCCACCCCGCGACGTGACGCTTAGGCTAGCAGCGAACGGCCCGCCGTGCAGGTCGTGAAATCAGACAACCGCGACGCGCGCGATCGTTGTCGCCGACTGGTAGTAGAGGTCGCGGCCGAAGCCAGGCGCCGGGAAAAGGTAGCCCTGGCAGGGTGAGGGCACATCGACTCGTGCTTTGTCGGCGCCGGTGTCGAGATCGAGCACAACGAGTTGATCATGGCCAAGCGCAACGCCGTTCTTGCGGACCAGCGCGAACTTGCCCAAGGCCTGAAGCACCGGCCGCGTAATCCGTCGCACCAGCGGGCGGCGCAGGAATTTCGGTTGCTGCCAGTCCTGAACGACGAGCTCACGCGTATCCGGGTAAAGAATCAGGTGGCCTGCGTGAGCGAAGCCGTCGCGGCGCCAAAGCTCTTCCATCGTGTCGCCGACGAGACGCCAAGCACGCAGCACCGCGTTGCCGGCGTCGTAGGCGATCACGACGCCGCCGACCGGATCCCACGCCGGCGGGTTCGATTCTGTTCCGTAGGCCAGCCCGCTGATCTCGACCGAATCGATCTTCGAAGCGTCGTCGCGGCGCGCCCACCAGAGCCGCACCGGGTCGGGCGCGGTGCCACAGTCGAGCATCGTGACGTCGGTGTCATTCTGACCGTTGTCCATCCAGAGCAAGTGCTGATCGGTGATCACCGGATCCCAGCCGTAGCTGCGGCCCGGCGCGGGGCCGTAGGAAGGCTGCCAATCCTCGTCGACGACGATCTTGCCTGCGGCGCGATCGAGATGGAGGCGGAAGACCTTCGTCGTGCCGATCACAAAGACGTTCTCACCGTCGCTGCAGAGCCTGCCGATCGAAGGTTCGGGAAGCGTCAGCGGCACGGCGACCGGCAGCAACGTCAGCGGATCGAGGATTGAGACGGTCGACGGCGCAAGCCCGACCGGCGCGTCGCAATCCTTCGTCACCAGCTCGCCGCCGTTCAAGATCACGAACGAGTTGTGCGGCCGGGTAACCGGCAGCTTGTGTGAGGCGAGGACTTCAAGATCGGCGGTCAGTCGGTGCGCCCAGCCACCGAAGACCATGTAGATGTCGCCGTTGGCGTGGCAGCCAATTCCACCGGGCCAGTAAGGGCCGCCGGGAAGCTTCGGCGTTGAGGCGGTCACTTCAAGCGTGATCGGATCGAGCTTCTCGGTCCAGCCGCGCACCGGCGCCGCCTGCGCGCCACCGGTCCATGGCATCTCATGGCGCAGCGCGTAGAGCTCGCCGTCGTTGCGGCGGATCACCATGTCGCTGGCGTAGGCATCGATCACGGCGGCGACTTCGAGCCGCTCACCTGGTTTGATCCCAAGCCCCGCCTGGCCACCGGCGCAGCACCAGCGCTGCGAGCCACCGTCCTCGCTGCTCCATGGAGTTGGCCAGTACTGACCAACCTCGTCTACGGGAATCTGCGCTTGGTCGGTCATCGGCCAGCGAGGCTATTCGAGCCCGCTGGCAGGGTGCGTCGCGGTCAGCCGACCTTCGTGACCGACGGTTCCTTCCAGGTGCCGTTCAGAATCGACTTCGATGGCAGGTAGAGGCGCATGTTGAGGCGGAATCCGGCCGCCGGCGAAGGTAGCCAGTTGACGCCCTTCTCGGTCGGCTTGGTCTGCTGAATCGCAATAACGACCGACCCATCCTTGCGGGTGATCATTCCCGGATGGTCAGGACCGATCGCGTAGATCTTCGCTGCGTTCGGAACGAGGTAGCCGTCAGAGTCATACATCGTCAGCGACCAAAAACCGGCGACAGGCGGCAGCTTGCCGCGCTTGAAGACCATGCGGTAGTTGTTGGCGCCGTTGAGCATGTCGCCAGCCACATCGGTCAGAGCGATTGGGTAGGTCGATTCGATAACCGTGTTGATCCCGATGCCAAGTAGCGCGGTCCGAGCCCGTAGCGTGTAGTCGATTCCGAAAATGCCGGACTTCGCCGACGGATTGAACCAGCCACCGTTGGCCTGTGCCTGAACCAGCACCGGCAGCTTCGAGTCGACTGGGAGCGCTGCCGCGGCGGCGTCAACGCCTGCCGCAAGCCCTTGGAGGACGGCGTCGGGAAGCCCGGAGGTGCTGGGCGTCAGGCCCACGCCGATGCCGAACTGCTGCATCCGCGCAACGATCGCCTCGTCGCGCGCTGGTGGCGGGTCGGCAGTCATTGCGACGCTCAGCCTGTCGAGGAAAGCGAGGCCGGTTGGCTCAACGGTCTTTGCCCGCCCAGGGGTCAGAGGCAGCGGCTTCGGAAGCGGCTTACCGGCTCTAAGGTCGGCGAGCGTGCCGAGCCGGTACTGCGCCATCAGCTTCTTGGCCTTCGCCTCGTCCTGCTTGCCGCTGACCAACGTGCGTCCGATGAGCCAAAGGCTGCGAGCTGACGACTTGAAGCGCTTGACGCCCTTAGGCAGCGGCTTCTTCGACTTCGCGCCGCTCCACTCCAGCGCCCACGTACCCCCGGCAGAACCGTTGAGGCGGCGGCCGATGTAGCCGACGACGTTGGTGTAGGGCTCAACAAACTCAAAGGTCCAGTAGCGGCCGTCCGTCTTCGGCATCTTCACCACAACCGGGCCCTTGGTGAGATCAATCTGGGCGAGCGAATAGAGCGTGTCTGTGTTTGGTGCGACGACGCCCTGGGCCGATGGCCCCGCGAGCTTCTGAGCGTTGGCGAGCACGTTCATTGGCGCCATCGTTTCCAGATCCGCTTCACGGATTAGGTTGAACTCATTGATTGCGAAGCCGTAGATGTAGGCGTCCTTGCCCATTGCGACGCCAGCGGCGCGCTCTTCGGCCGCCGTTGACCCAAAGTCGGATGCCGAAGCGGGGCCTGCGACGGCCAGCACTGCGACGGCGACGAATCCCACCAGAACTGATCTCTTAATCTCCATGAATCGGAGACTACAGGTGAACGGGAACGCCGGTCGCAGTTGCGATATCGCACCCGGTAGGTATCGTGCCGCGCGATGGCCAAGATCTTTGTCGCCCGGGCGCTGCCCGGAAATGCAATTCAGCGGCTGCGCGAGGCCGGCCACGACGTGACCGTTCACAGCGGCTCGATGCCGCCGACGCGCGAAGAGCTGCTGGCAGGAGTCGTAGAAGCCGACGGGCTGCTCTCGCTGCTGACCGACCGCGTTGACGGCGAGTTGCTCGACAGCGCTCCGCAGCTCAGGGCGGTCGCCAACTTCGCTGTCGGCTGCGACAACATCGACCTCGCTGCGGCGGCAGAGCGCGGCATCCCGGTCGGCGTCGCGGCGCACGTCCTCACCGACGCGACTGCCGATCTGACGATGGCGCTGCTACTGGCGGCGGCGCGAAACCTTCCCGAGGGCGAACGGGACGCGCGCGAAGGCCGCTGGAAGACGTGGGAGCCGGAAGGCTGGCTCGGGCGTGAGCTGCGCGGTACGAAACTGCTGATCATCGGCCGCGGGCGGATCGGGCAGGCGGTTGCCGACCGCGCCGAACCGTTCGGGATGGAGGTCAGCTTCGCGGGCCGCGACGACGACCTCCACGCCGCACTTGCCGAGGCCGACATCGTCAGCATCCACTGCCCGCTCAACGACCAGACCCGACACCTGATCGATGCTGCTGCACTGGCTGCAATGAAACCTGACGCGCTGCTGATCAACACGACACGCGGTGGTGTCGTAGACCAAGCAGCTCTGATCGAAGCTCTCCACGCCGGCACGATCGGAAGCGCCGCTCTCGACGTCACCGATCCCGAGCCGCCGCCTGCCGATGACCCGATCTACTCCGCTCCAAACTGCCTGATCGTGCCTCACATCGGCTCAGCGACGGCAACGACGCGCGCCGCGATGGGCAACTGTGCGGCCGACAATCTTCTCGCTGCACTGAGCGGCGAGCCGATGCCGACACCAGCGCCAGCTCCGCCATCAGCGTAATCTCGTTGCGGTGAGAATCGCCGTCGTTGACATCGGAACGAACTCGACGCGACTGCTGCTGGCCGACGTCGCTGCCGACGGTTCGATTACTGAGCTTGCAAGGCGCAGCGAGGTGACGCGACTCGGTGTAGGAGTCGACTCGACCGGGGTTCTCTCTGACGAAGCGATGGAGCGCGTCTTCGCGACGCTTGATGAGTACTCAGCGATGATCGAAGAGCTTGGCGGCGCCGACCAACGCCGCGCCGTGCTGACCAGCGCGACGAGGGATGCAGCCAACGGCGGCGACTTCACGCGACAGGTCGCTGAGCGCTATCAGCTCGATGCGCGAGCAATTCCCGGGGAGCAGGAAGCTCAGCTCTCATTCCTAGGTGCCACCAGCGGCCGCGACCCCGGCGACGGCGAGAAGATCGTCGTAGTCGACATCGGCGGCGGCTCAACCGAATTGATTATTGGCCACGGGCGCACGGTCGGCTTCCACGTATCAACCCAGCTCGGCGTTGTGCGCCAGAGTGAGCGCCACATCGCCCACGACCCGCCGACCGAGGCCGAGATTGCCGAACTCAATCGGGAGATCGACGATGTCCTTAGCGAGGCCGTGCCCGTCGGCGAGCGGGAACACGTAACGACGATCGTCGCCGTTGCCGGCACCGCGACCTCGATGGCCGCGATCGATCTGGAACTCGAGCCCTACGACCCGGAAGCGGTGCACGGCCACCGGGTCTCACTGCAGCGCTGCCGCGAAATTGCCGCGCGGATGGCATCAATGCCGGAAGCTGAGCGACGCGAGGTCGCCGGCCTTCATCCTGATCGCGCACCGACGATCCTCGCCGGCACACAGATTCTCGTCCGCGTACTTGAAGCATTCGGGCTCGATGAGGTCGAGGTCTCCGAGCACGACATCCTTTACGGCGTCGCGCTCGACGCCGCGTTCAACTCCTAGTCGACGCCGCTCAGGCGAGGTTCGACTTGCGCGGATAGATCACGTCAGGATCCTGCAACACATTGACGAGCGCCGGCAGGCCAGAGGCAAAGGCCCGCTCCAGCGCGGGGCGCAGGTCGGCCGGCTTCTCAACCAGCTCGCCGTAGCCACCGAGCGTCGTGACGATCTCGTCGTAGCGCGTTCCGGGCCGCAGTTCGGCAGCGACCGAGTAGCCGTAGAGGAACTCCATCGGATGCTTCTCGAGCGCCCAGATGCCGTTGTTGCCCATTACGGCGACGACGTTGACGCCATGGCGGGCGAGCGTGTCGAACTCCATTCCGCCGAAGCCGAATGCGCCGTCGCCAACGATCAGTACAACCTGACGATCGGGGAAGGCGAGCTTCGCAGCGAGCGCGTACCCGGTGCCCGAGCCGAGGCAGCCGAACGGGCCGGGGTCGAGCCAGCAGCCCGGCTCGTAGGAGTTGATCATCTTGCCGGCGAAGGAGACGAAGTCGCCGCCGTCACCGATCACGATTGCGTCACGGTCGAGGAACTGGTTCAGCTCGTGGTAGATCCGCATTGGGTGGAGTGGCGCGCGGTCATCCTCCAGCTCCGGCAGCTCGGCGGCGCGCTTCTCGTCCTCGATCTCGCGCAGCTTTGTGGCCCAAGCGCCGGTTGCATCTTCGAGCCCGCCGGTTCCTTCGCGCAGCGCAGCCAGCGTCGCGGCAATGCCGCCGTAACACTCGGCGGCTACCTCACGCGGGTTCGGCCGCAGCGGTTCGGCGCGGTCAACGACAATCAGCTTCGTCTCTTCCCCAAACGAACCGCCGAAGCCGAGTCGGAAGTCCATCGGCACACCGATCACCAGTGCGACGTCTGCCTCCTGCAGCGCTTGGCCGCGGGCGCGGGCGAAGAAGAGCTCGTGATCGGCGGGCACGCAACCGCGCGCCAAGCCGTTGAGGAAGACGGGAATCCGCCGCTCGTTGACGAGCTCCAGCAGTTCCTTCTCGCCGTGCCCCCACCAGAGGTTTGTGCCGGCCATGATCACGGGGCGCTCAGCCGCTGCGAGCAGAGCGATCGCTTCGTCTATCCCACTCGCTGCGGCCGGTTCCGCCTCGGGGTCGGGCAACGGCGCAGCCGGTGGCGACTCCTCGCCCTCGGAGAAGACGATGTCGAGCGGGAAGTCGATG
>WLNV01000100.1 GCA_009699615.1 Actinomycetota bacterium | reverse complement strand
TGGCGGTGCACCGCTCGCCTACGTCGTCTACCCGGACACAAAGGACGGCGAAGAGGTCAACCTCGCACGCGTAACTGCGCGCGATGAGAACGACGACTCGGCCTAGTCTTCGCCGTTCACCACTTCAGGCCGACCAACGCCGGCTCGGGCCGCAGCTTCACGGCAAAGAGCTGATCGACGCGATCGGCAATCTCACGCGCGAACGCGATCAGCTCGGCTGCGCTCGCATCACCAAGGTTGGTCAGAGCGAGCGTGTGCTTTGACGAGAGTGCAACCTGCCCGCGAGTGGTCCCGCGGCTGAAGCCGGCCTGCTCAATCAGCCAAGCTGCGGAGCTCTTGAACATTCCGTCACCGGCCTCGAAGCGAGGCGCACTCTGACCGGCGCCGCAATGCTCGGCGACTCGGAGCTCCAACTGCGCGAAGTCGTCCGCACTCAGGATCGGGTTGGTGAAGAACGATCCGGCGCTCCAGGTGTCGTGGTCGCGCTCGTCAAGGACCATTCCTTTGGCGCTGCGCAGCTCAAGCACGGCGGCGCGCACCGCAGCCGCCTCGGCCGTGGCGCCGATCTCTAGGTCCAGCTTCGCGGCAAGCTCACGGTAGGCGACAGGCGCGCTCAGCGGCGAAAGTTCGAGTAGGAAGCGGACGCCAAGAACGACGAGATTCGAATTGCCCTTTAACGCGCTCGAGCGGTATCCGAAGCCGCACTGCCCGGCCGTCATCTCTTCGACTTTCTTCGACGCACGGTTGTAGACGCGGACGGCCTCGATCGTCGTCGCGACCTCCTGCCCATAGGCGCCGACGTTCTGAATCGGCGTCGCCCCGACCGAGCCGGGAATACCGGCAAGGCACTCGACTCCGCTCAGCCCGGCTTCGACCAGTGCGTCGACTAGCAGCGGCCAGTCATCCCCGGCGCTGGCATCGATCGCAAAGCTCTTATCGCCGCGCTGCTGATGCTCGGCCCCTTCGTAGACGAGGTGCAGCGCGGTTCCATCGAACCCATCATCGGCGATCACGACGTTGCTGCCGCCGCCGAGAACGAAGAACGGTTCACCGTCCGCGTCGAGCTGCGTGATCGCAGCGACGCACTCGTCCTCACTGCCGATCGTCCAGAGCTCTTTCGCCGCTCCGCCAATCCGCAGCGTGGTCAGCGGAGCGAGCGGTGCGTTCTTGATGATCGCGTTCATGCCGATCAGATTAGTCGCGCGCCGCGTTGATCGCTCAGGCGACAGGCAACGCGGGCGTCGTCATACCGGCCTCTTCGCAGGCCTTGATCAGCAACGCGGCGAGCCTCGGCTGCTCGCGCACAGCGCGCGGCGAGCGCGGCCGACCGGTACGAGTGTCAAGCAGGTTGTAGGCCTCGTCAGGGTCGCTCTCCAAGTCATAGAGCTCGTACTCGGGCGACTTGACGCCGTCCGGGTCGAGATAGACGGCGTACTTCCACCGCTCGTCACGAACGCAGCGAACTCGGTTCGGTTGACCGGCGCCGTTCTGCATTGCCGTCCCCGACTGGTGGTCGTCGTAGGTGAAGAGAATGTGGTCACGGACCTCGTCTACGGCCGAGTCGCGCTCCACTACCGCTCCAAAATCGACGCCCGTCTGCTTCAGCTTCTTCTCGTCCGGCCTTGCGAAGCTGGCCAGCACCGGGGTCAGGTCACGGCCGTCGAGCTGACTCTCGGTCGTCGCTCCAGCGATACCCAGAAAAGTGGGAACGAGATCGATCAGCGAAGCGAGCGTGTCGGTCTTGGCCGGCTTCGGGAAGCAGACCGGGTTGGAGAAGACGAGCGGCACGCGGATCGTCTCCTCGTAAGCGTTGAAGATCTTCTGGCGTGCGCCGCCATGAGAGAGCCCCATGTCGCCGTGGTCCGAGGTGCGTGCGATAACGGTGCGCGAGCGCAACGACGTTGGATCGTCGACATCGCCGAGGGCACCGAGCAGGCGGCCGACATGGCGATCGACTACGCGCTGGAGGTGGGCGTAGAAATTGACGTAGTCGCGTTGCTCGTCACGGTTGACCAACGGGCCGAGGTAGGCCGCCATCCCGACAAGCGCCATCGAGTGCACCGCCGGCTTGTTCGCCAAGGACTCGTCGATCGTCGGCGGCAGCGGAATATCCAGGTCGGCAAATTCCTCGCGCCGGTAGCCGCCGACGCGGAAACTTGTCGGGTAGGCGAGAACATCGTGCGGGTTGATCAACGAAACGACGAGGCAGAAGGGCTCAGGCAGATCCTCTTGGGCGAGGAAGCGCTCAACCTGATCCATATAGACCTTGTCCCAGCCGCCGTTGGCCGGCCCGCCCTTGCCGCCGCCGAAAGTCTCCGGGAAGGTGTCGCCGCCGGCGTCCGGCGGCTCCCAGCCGGCGAAGCCGTAGTCGCGCTCGATCCGCTCGCCATCCGCATCGGTCCAGTTGGTGCCATTGACCGGCTTCGTCAGGTGCCACTTGCCGCGCAGCGCAACGTGATATCCGCTTTGACCGAGCATCGTCGCGAGGGTCGCGATCCCCGGCGGCAGCTCAGGTTCGTTGCCGGATTTAGGGCCGATCCGCGAGAGCGAGCGGGCGAGGCTCTTGAACATCCGTCCAAAGCTGATTGCGCCGCCCTTGACGGCCTTCACTGCCAACGGCAGAGACGCGCCTGCGTTCTCCGTATTGGGCCAGATCGCGCCCTCGACCAGCGTCAGCGTGACGCCGTGGCGCGACGGATAGGTGCCGGTCAGAAACGAGGCGCGACTAGGCGAGCACATCGCAGTCGCCGTGAAGGCGCGCGTAAAATCAACGCCGGTGGCACGCAGCGCGGCGTCATTGGGAGTCAGCTCGTCGAGCCACTGCTGATCGTCTGGCCAGTGCTGCACGGCGCGCTGCTGATCGGTGATCAGCAGGATCAGGTTCGGCGGACGCTCGGTCTTCGACATCGCGAGTAACGGTATCGCTTAGAAGAGGACGCTCAGGCCCTGCAACAGCAGAAGCAGAGCAATCAGCGCGAAGAGGCAGGCCAGCACCAGCCGCCCGTGGCGCTCAAGCCAGTTGCGCCAACGATGAAGGGTGGGCAAGGCACGCTCGCCGAACGAGGCCGCGACGGCAATCGGAATCAAAATCAGCAGAGAGGAGACAACGACGAAGAAGGCGATCGCAACGATCTCCTGCCCCGCCGGGAGCGAATCGCCGTGGATCACGGCGCCGGCTTGAACCGCCGACAGCAGGTCCTTGACGGCGACGATGACGAGCCCGATTCCGAGCGCAAAGGCCCGCGGCGGAGTGACGGTGTGGAGGAACTTCATCCACGGCTCAATCCGATGCGGCTCGCCGTGACGGGGCCGCAGCCGCCACTCGTGAATCGCAAGCGCGATCAGAGCGACACCGACTGCGACGAAGATCACGGCAACCGTTTTCGACGGGGTCGTGCTCACAGAGTCAATTCCGGAGAGCAGCGCGCCGACTACGAGCACAGTCAGGATGCAGACCCAGCCAGCGAGGAAAGCGAGCGGGTTGGCCCGTTCGCGATCGGTCAGCAACATCATGATCACGGCGAGGATCGGTACCGGACTGATCGCGATCACGGCTGCGAGCGGCAGCAGTTCGGTGAGTGTCGTCTTCATCTCATCGGCCCCGAGCGGAGCAAAACGCGGTCAGGAGAGCGACCCGGTGTCGTTCCAGTGCTTCAGCGCCGGTCGGCCGTGCTCAAAGCCGAGTACGCAGATCGCTGCCGTTCCCAGCAGCAAAGCCGAGGCCTCGTGCGCGGGCAGGCCAGCCCAACGCGCGCCGACGACGCGCAGCACATGGCCGTGCGCGACGAACAGCCAGCGGCCGCCGTCTGCGCGAGCGCGCTCGATCAAAGGGTCAACGCGGTCACCGACTTCGGCCGCGCTCTCGCCGCCTGGGCAGCCGTCGGCGAAGAGCCACCAGTCGGGCTTGGTCTGCTGAATCTCGACCGTTGTGATCCCCTCGTACTCGCCGTAGTTCCATTCCGTCAGCTCATCGGTCGTCTGCGCGTCGGCACCGTAGCCGGCCAGCTCGCAGGTCTCTCGGGCGCGCTTCAGTGGGCTCGTGAGAACGTGATCGAACTCCATCCCGGCAAGCCGCTTTCCGGCCTCACGCGCCTCGTTGCGGCCATTCTCGGTCAGCTCAATGTCGCTGAGCCCGGTATGGCGGCCGTTAAGCGACCACTCTGTTTCGCCGTGGCGCAGCAGGACAACGGAGCTCTCTTCGGTTGGCACAGCGCAGATCCTATGGCCTGCGCCCCTAAGATCGCTCAACAGATGGATTCAGCAAACCCTGATCCCAGCCCCGATCCCGACACGAGCGGCCTGTTGGCGTCGCTTCACCGCGTCGATGCTTCGCTTTACGCCTCGATCGCGGCCAGCTCGACGCCGAACCATGACGACAGGCTCGCGCTGATCTCAAACGCCGCCAACCACTCCAAGCCGTGGATCGCCAGTGCCGCGGCTCTGAGCATCTTCGGACGGCGCCGCGGAAGACGAGCAGCGCTCTATGGCATCGCCTCGATCGCCACCTCGGCAACGGTCGTCAATGTCGCATTGAAGCCGCTGACGCGTCGTCGCCGCCCGGACCGCGTCGCCGCCGGCGTGATCGAGGCCCGGCACGTCGAGATGCCAACCTCGACCTCGTTCCCATCCGGTCACTCGGCATCGGCCTTTGCGTTCGCGACCGGCGTCTTCCACGTGATGCCGATCGCCGGAGCCCTGCTGGCGATTCCGGCCGGGCTGGTCGCCTATTCGCGTATCCACACCGGCGTCCACTACCCCGGTGACGTGCTCGTTGGCAGCCTGACCGGGATCGCGCTGGCGAAGCTGACCTGCGCCGCGCTCGACCGTCGCAGCGCCTGACTTCTACTCCGCGTAGCGGCTCAGCTCGCGGCGCGCGATCACCATCTTGTGGACCTCGTCCGGCCCGTCAGCAATCCGCAGCGTGCGTGCGCCCGCATACATCGCGGCCAGAGGAAAGTCCTCGCTGACGCCAGCGCCACCGTGAATCTGAATCGCGCGGTCGATCACATCGCAGGTCATCCGTGGCACAACAACCTTGATCGACGAGATCGCGTTACGGGCGGCCTTGTTACCAGTCTTGTCCATCTGCGAAGCAGCGTCCATCGTCAGTAGCCGTGCCTGATCGATCGCAAGCCGACTCTCTGCGATCCAATCCTGGATAACGCCCTGTTCGGCCAGCGTCTTGCGGAAAGCCTCGCGCGAAAGCGCGCGCCGACAAGCCATCTCGAGTGCCCGCTCGGCCATCCCGATCAGCCGCATGCAGTGATGAATCCGCCCTGGCCCGAGCCGCGCTTGGGCCATCATGAAGCCGCCGCCCTCAGGCCCAAGAACATTCGAGGTCGGAACGCGAACGTCGTCGAACAGCAGCTCGGAGTGGGTTTCGCGGTCGAGGTAACCGAAGACCTTCAGGTTGCGGACGTGCGTGATGCCTGGCGTGTCGAGCGGAACGATCACCATGCTCTGCTGCGCGTGCGCGCGAGCCTCGGGGTCGGTCTTCCCCATCACAATTGAGAACTTGCAGCTCTCGCGACCTGCGCCAGAGCTCCACCACTTGCGCCCGTTGATGACGTACTCATCGCCGTCACGGACAATCGACGTCTCAACGTTGGTTGCGTCGGACGAGGCGACGTCCGGCTCCGTCATCGAGAAGCAGGAGCGAATCTCGCCTTCGAGCAGCGGCCGCAGCCATTCCTGCTGCTGCTCCGGCGTGCCGAACTCAGTTAGCAACTCCATGTTGCCAGTGTCCGGCGCCGAGCAGTTCATCGCCTCCGGCGCGAGCGCAATCGAACGACCGGAGATCTCAGCGAGAGGCGCGTAGTCGAAGTTCGACAGCCCTTCGGTCCATTCAGTCTTGTGTGGCAGGAAGAGATTCCAAAGGCCGCGTTTGCGAGCCTCGATCTTTAGGTCATCGACGATCTGCGGATGGTGCTCGGGGTCCCCGGCCGCTTCCATCTGTTGCTCGAACACAGACTCTGCCGGATAGACGCACTCGTCCATGAAGAGCAGCAGCTTCTCTTGCAGCTCCTTGCCCTGATCGCTGACCTCGAACTGCATCAGGCACCGCCAGCCGCTGCCAGCGAGGCAGCGGTCAGCCGCGTTACACGG
>WLNV01000010.1 GCA_009699615.1 Actinomycetota bacterium | reverse complement strand
GCTCGCTTCGTGAACCACGCCCTTACGGGCGAATCTGCAGTTGCGCACTTGTCTTCATGATGTATGGTCGGCGTTCAGCGCGGGGACATCTTCCACCATGCACGCCCTTCAGATCCATACTCCACCGCTCGCCGCGCTCGCTCTGATCGTCTTGGCCGCGCTGCTGACTGGCTGCAGCGCAGCGTCCAAGGCTAAACCGGGAGCAGCGGTCGAAGTTGTTACGACGGTCGCTCCTATCACGTCGATCGCAGCAGCCATTGGCGGCGATCGCGTCAACGTCAGCGGCGTTATCCCTGAGGGCACCAACTCGCACACCTACGAGCCGAAGCCGTCCGTTGCCGAGACCCTGGCACAGGCCGACGTCCTCTATGTCAACGGGCTGGGGCTCGACGATCCCACCGTCAAGATGGCGCGAGAGGTGATGCCGGACGGGAGCGAAGTAGTTGCTCTCGGCGACCGAGCGCTGCCCCGCTCGGAGTGGATCTACGACTTTTCGTTCCCGCGCTCCGGCGGCAAGCCGAACCCTCACCTCTGGACAGACCCCCGGCTGGCCGTGAAATACGCGGCCGTCATCCGTGACGACCTGAGCAAGCGAGATCCTGCGGGGCGCACGACATACGAAGCCAACTACAGAAGCTTTGAATCCTCTGTCACGCGTCTGGATCGAGCAATGCGGAAGTCCTTTGCAACGGTTCCAGCCAACAACCGCAAGCTGCTCACGTATCACGACGGTTACGCCTACTTTGCGCGTGATTACGGTTGGAAGGTCATCGGAGCAATCCAAGCCTCGGACTTTGAAGATCCGACCGGCCGCGAGGTGGCGAGCCTTGTAGACCAGATTCGGGCCGAGAAGGTGCCGGCGATATTCGGCTCTGAGGTGTTCCCAAGCCCTGTGCTGGCTGAGATCAGCAACGAAACCGGAGTTCGATACGTCGATCAGCTTCGCGACGACGACCTACCAGGCGAACCGGGAAGCGCCAACCACTCGTGGCTCGGCCTGATGCGAGCCGACTTCGCAATCATGACGCGGGCGATGGGCGGGGACGCGTCGGCGTTGAGCCGCCTGTCAGTTGGTAAGCCCACCGCCAGCAGGGCGAGATATCCGCAATGAGACGCTCGCTCAACCACGAAGCAGGTGAGCCGCTGGTGAGGATCGTCGATCTCAGCCTCAGCGCTGACCGCCAGCCGATCCTTGAGAAGATCAACCTGACGATCGAGGCCGGCGGCCTTCTGGGGCTCGTCGGGCCGTCAGGGGCAGGGAAGACGACGCTGCTGCGAACGATCACCGGGACGCTGCGCGCTGATACGGGCAGCGTCGAGAAGCGAGCCGGCCTCAGCGTCGGCTACGTCCCTCAGGTAGAGACCGTCAACTGGAACTTCCCGGCGACAGTGCGCGAGTGTGTTCTGATGGCGCGCACGAGCCGCCGGTTTGCTTGGCCGACCAGCTCCGAGCGCGCTCTCCTCTCAGGCATCTTGGCCCGACTTGGACTCGACGGGCTCGCCGATCGCCACATCCGCGAGCTCTCAGGCGGTCAGCAGCAACGCGTATTCATTGCTCGAGCGCTACTGCGAAGCCCCGACCTCTTGCTGCTTGACGAGCCGACCAGCGGCGTTGATGTCGCGCTGCGCCATGAGCTGCTTCACCTTCTCGAGGAGCTGCGGGCCGATGGCATGTCGATCGTGCTTACGACTCACGACCTGAACGGCGTCGCGACGCACCTTCCAGCCGTGGCGTGTATCAACCGCAGCATCATCGCCCAGGGCCCTACTCCGGAAGTCCTGACGCCAGAGACGCTCGAGCTCACATACGGCGCCAGCATGCAGATCCTCGAGCACGCAGGGTTGCGCCTGATCGTCGAGTCGCCGACACACACCCATTCCCCCTTCGGTGGCGACGCCGACCCGTTGCTGAGGAATCAACAATGATCGACGAGCTGCTGCAGCCCTTCGCCTACGAGTTCTTCCGCAACGGCGTGATCGTCGCAACGCTTGCGGGCGCTCTCTGCGGCGGGGTTGGCGTCTACATCGTGGTCCGCGGGATGAGTTACCTCACACACGGGCTCTCACACGCGATCTTTGGAGGCTTTGCTGCGAGCGCGTTGCTCGGCGTCAGCTTTCTGCTTGGCGCCGGTGTGTGGGGGATTGCCTCGGCGCTCGCGATCAACTCGGTCTCCCGGCGCAGGCCGATTGGCGCCGACGCCGCGATCGGCGTTGTTACTACCGCATCATTTGCTCTCGGACTGATCCTCTTTGCACTCTTTGGTCGCAGCGGCAGGAGCTTCGACGCGGCGCTGTTCGGGAGCGTGCTCGGCGTGTCGACTGGAAGCGTCATCGCAATTCTGGTCGTCTCGGTACTGGTGCTAGGCGTCGTGATCTTCGGCTACCGGCCTCTGCTGTTCACGACCTTCGACCCCGAGGTTGCTGCCGCATCAGGGCTGCGGACGAGTCACATCGAAGCACTCCTGATGGTCGTCTTTGCAGTCTCGATCCTGGTTTCAATGCAGGTGTTGGGCGTGACTCTGATCGCAGCCGCGCTCGTGATACCGCCAACCACTGCCCGTCTGCTGACACATTCTTTCTCGAAGATGTTGATCATCTCGACCGCGATCGGAGCCGCCTGCGGGTTCATCGGGATGAACCTCAGCTATCACCTGGACGTTCAGTCCGGCCCGGGAATCGTCATCGTCGCCGCGCTCGCATTCCTGATCGTCTACGCGGTCAAACGCCCGTCGGGCATGCAGCGCGCGATCGCCTAACCGGCGGAATCAACCGTCATCGTCGCCTCAAGGTTGCCGCTCTCCTGACCAGACGAAAGGTCAAGGCGGAACTGCAGCCGGTCTCCTCGGTATTCAACGCGGGCAACTTCGAATGGCACCGGCCCGCGAGGCGACGTGCGGAATTCCTGCGAGAGAACCAAGAAGACCGCTGAGCGCTCAGGAATCCCGAAGCAGTCGGCCTCGAACTGTCCGCACTGACTGGTCTCGATTGAAACATCGGAGTGGGCAAGCTCGACTCCGTGGTCGCTGAGCAGAATCCCCTTGTCCAAAGTGCCACCGACCTCGATTCCGTCCTCAAGCCACCCCACATCGGCGCGCGAGAAGAACGAAGAGCTGATCGCGATCGGAACGCCACGGAGAGACATCAGCGTCGTCAGCCGCAGAATCTCTCCTCCTCCGTCGAGCGCCAGCCGCTCGCGGATTGAACGCTCGGCACGAACGACACGTCGATCCAGCAGCTTGATCTCGAGGAATCCTTCTCGAGGCGTCGCCAGCAGGCGCGACAAGCCACCTGCGCGGTAATCCATCTTCGGCTCGGCAACGAACGTCCCACGGCCGCGAATCCTGTTGATCTGGCGATCATCCTCAAGGATTGCGAGCGCCCTACGTACGACCGCGCGGCTGACACCGAGCGAACGAGCAAGATCCGGTTCGGAGGGAAGCGCATCCCCCGGATTCCAGCCGCCCGATTCGATCCGCCCCTTCAAGACCTCCTGCAACTGGTAGTACAAGGGCACGAAGCTCGTGCGGTCGAGCAGCTCGGGATCAAGCGTATCTGCGCCGTTCTTGGATCTCAGGCTGCCTGTACTCATTCGGTCGGATCATAGGACAACCGACGGGCGACTCCCCTGCTAGCTACCTGCGGACGCTGGGCCGGGCTAAGCGGTTGACGACCGTCCCCCGATAGTTGTACGGTCTTTGTACGCCTGTTCGATCAGGTGGACTAAGACGAACGACGAGAGCGAGGGAGACAGATGAGCGACGACCACGACCCAGAGCGCCCGGCGTTCGACCGCTCGCAGCTTCGCGGCAACCGCAACCTGCGCAAACTGGCAGACATCCCTGACCGAAAGCAGCGTGAATCGGTTGAACGAGGCTTGGAGTACGGCTTGGAAGCCTCCGCGTCGGTCAACGACCGCACGATCTCAACTTTCGCCCGCGGCCACCAGCCGGCATTTGCGGGAATCAACACGTTCCGCAAGGTTCCCTACTGCGAGGACATCCACGACGTCGGCAAGTACGACGCCGCGATCATCGGCGCGCCGTTCGACATGGGCACGACCTACCGATCGGGCTGCCGCTTCGGACCTCAGGCAGTGCGGCGGATATCCGCTCTTTACGATTCCTACAGCGTCGACATGGGAGTCGATCTGGAGGAAGAGCTGAATCTCTGCGACGCCGGAGACATCTTCGTCATCCCATCGAATATCGAGAAGTCGTTTGACCAGATCGACAAGGCCGTGTCGTATGTGCACGGCCAAGGCGTGTTCCCGATTGTCATCGGCGGCGACCACTCAATCGGCTACCCGGACGTGAGGGCGATCGCCCCACAGATTGAGGGCAAGATCGGGATCATCCATCTCGATCGGCACCTTGATATCCAGGAGCGCGACATGGACGAGCGGATGCACACGACGCCGTGGTTCCACGCGACCGACATCCCCAACGCGCCGCCGACGAACCTCGTTCAGATGGGAATTGGTGGCTGGTATGGGTCGCGTCCCGGCGTGAAGGTGGCGAGAGAACGCGATACGACTGTGATCACGATCGGTGATGTCGAAGAGCTCGGCGTCGAACGGGCTGTTGAGATTGCGCTGGAATGCGCGTGGAAAGATGCCGAAGCCGTCTTCCTCTCGTTTGACATCGATTCGATCGACGCCGGATTCGTCCCAGGCACGGGCTCACCGGAGCCGGGCGGGCTATTGCCTCGCGAGGCGCTCAAGGCACTTCGCATGGTCGCGGCCGAGGGAATCTGCGGCATGGAGGTCGTCGAAATTGCGCCCCCCTACGACGTCTCGGACATGACCGCTCAGCTTGGCTGCCGGGCAATCATGGACGTGCTCGGAACACTCGTTGAGGCCGGCAAGCTGGGAACCCGCGTCGTTCCTGACGAACGACGCGAAGGCAACAGGCCGCCGGAGGAACCGGCGGCCTGAGCCCAAGCAGGTCAGCGTGTGAAGGTGTGGACCAGGTGCAGCTCTACCCGCTCAGGGCTACCTGAGATGAGTGGCGTTACCTTCGAGTTGAAATCAGCGAATACCTCTTCGCTGTTTACGACCTCGGCCTGCTCGATCGTGTCGAAGACGCCGATCCCCTGAACCAGACCGCTGGCAGGGTCGCCGACTACGAGAACCTGACTGAGGCCCTCGTGGCTGACCTTCATGTACTCGGCGAACTCGGAGTACACCTCCAACAGGTGCTCGTACTGGCCTGGGTTGGCGTGCATCGTGAACTCGATAACTGTGCTCATGTGGTCTCTTTCGTTGAAGGTGGCCTGCGTAGCAGCGACTGAGCGTATAGAAGCCGCACCGACCGTGCCGATCTGCGAAGCGCTCCGGCCGGAGCGGCAGAATTGACGGATGCGCATCTATCCAGAAGTTCCCTCTCTCCGTACCCGCGCGATCGTCGGCGATCTGCTGATGCTGGCGCTGCTGGTGGTCTTCGCTTGGCTCGGGATGAAGGTCAACAACACCGTCGACGACGTCGCCAGCCTCGGCCGCGGCGTTCAGGACGCAGGCAACTCGGTCCGAGACGGTTTCACTCAGGCCGGCGACGCGCTCGGCAACGTACCGCTGGTTGGCGGTGACCTCAGCGGCGCGCTGCGCGATGCAGGCGAGGCAACGGGAGGCAGCGCCGTCGCCGCTGGGCGTCAAGGCGAACTGGCGATCGAAGAACTTGCGCAGCTGCTCGGCTGGCTCACCTTCCTGATCCCGTCGGCCCTACTGCTGCTCGGCGCGCTGCCGCGAAGGATCCGCAAGATCCGCCAGCTCAACGTCGCAGCGCGGGTGCTAAGTGCCGAGAACGAGGAGCAGCGACGCCTGCTGGCAATGCGCGCCGCCTTCTCGCTCCCCTTCGGCACGCTGCTGAACTACACCCGCGATCCGTTCGGCGATCTCCAAGCCGGTAACTACGACGCCCTTCTGAGCGCCGTCTACGAAGACTGCGGCCTGCTTGCGCCCGCAGGCGGAAATATGGCGGGAGCAGGATTCGAACCTGCGTAGGCAGAGCCAACGGGTTTACAGCCCGTCTCCTTTAACCACTCGGACATCCCGCCGAGTACAGCGCCCGGAAGTGTAGAGCTCAGGCGCTGTCGCGTAGCTTCTGGGCCTCTGGAAGCGACTCCAACTTCTTCAGAGTGTGGTTCTCGATCTGGCGGATACGCTCGCGCGTGACATCGAATGCGCGACCGACTTCCTCCAGCGTGCGAGGCTTGCCGCCGCCGATTCCAAAGCGCATGATGATCACGTCACGCTCGCGTGCTGGCAACGTGTCGAGCGCGCGACAGACGTTCTCACGGCGCAGTGAATCGGAGGTCAAGTCGAATGGCGAGACGACGCCGTCATCCTCGACAAAGTCGCCGAGCTGCGAGTCATCCTCGTCGCCAACCGGCTTCTCGAGCGAGATCGGCTGCTGACTTAGGCGCAGGATCTCGCTTACGTCCTCGGTAGTGCAATCGAGCTCCGCTGCGATCTCTTCCGGCGTCGGTTCACGCCCCAGCGACTGCACCAGCTGGCGTTCCACGTGGACGACCTTGTTGAGCTTCTCGACCATGTGAACGGGGATCCGGATCGTGCGACCCTTGTCGGCGATCGCGCGCGTGACGGCCTGACGGATCCACCAAGTGGCGTAGGTCGAGAACTTGTAGCCGCGACGGTAGTCGAACTTTTCGACGGCGCGAATGAGCCCCAGCGAACCTTCCTGAATCAGATCAAGGAAGGTTAGGCCGCGGCCGAGGTAGCCCTTGGCAATCGAGACAACGAGCCGCAGATTGGCTTCGACCATGTGCTGCTTGGCGTTCATGTCGCCGCGTTCGATCCGCTTCGCGAGCGAGACCTCTTCGACCGCGCTGAGCAGCGGCACGCGCCCGATCGAGCGCAGGTAGAGGCGGAGCGAGTCGAGGCTGGGTTCGACGGTCAGGTCGATCTCGTCGTTCTTGCTACCCGATGCACGCTTGCTGCGCTTCGGCGCGCCGTCTGTCATCGGCGGGCCCGACCCATCGTCGCCTTCAGAGGCCACGAGATCGATCCCCATCTCCTGAAGGTGGCCGTGCAGCTCCTGCACCTGCTCCTTCGAAACTTCGACCTCTTCAAAGCACTTCGTGACCTGCGCGACGGTCAGGAAGCCCTTCTCCTGGCCCGTGGCAATCAGCGGCTTTAGCTCGGCGAGCTCCCACACGGGCGCTTCATCGGCGAGCAATCCTGCGCTCTTCGTTGCCTGCATATTCTCCTCATCTCCTCAAGCCAGAAATTGTCGAAGCCACGCTCCAAGCGACTCCGCTCCCCCACACAACTCCCCTACTGAAACGTCTTCTCATCTGGTTGAGCCATTTGACCTCCCGGCTCGTAAGCAGGGAGAGACGCAACCACTAAGTGATTAATAGCACAAGCTTCATTGAAGCTGAGCTACCCTCAATCCAACCCCAACTGAGGCAGGTCCTCGATGGAACTTTCAGCGCCCAGCAAGTCGCCCGACGTTCAGAACTACAAGCCCGAGATTCACGTCTCGCTTTCGCGCGTCGGAGTGACCGGCGTCGAGAAGGTGATTCGCATCGGCGAGCGCGGAGCAGAGCAGTCCTACCACGCGCAACTCGAGTGCTTTGTTGACCTCGGGCCGAAGCAGAAGGGCGCGCACATGTCGCGCTTCGAAGAGGTCATCAACGAGGCGATCGGCGAGTTCGCGGTCGAAGGGACCGCACTTCGGGCCGAGCAGCTCGCTCAAGCGATCGCTGAGAGCGTCCGCGAGCGTCAAGGTGCCCGGCGCGCAGAAGTAACGATCACTGCGCGATACCCCGAGCACAAGCCGGCGCCAGTCTCCGGAATCACGACACAGGAGATCTACACGCTGCACGGCGCAGCACTGGCCAGCGAGGCCGGGACGCGCCGCCTGGTCGGCGTCACTGCTCAGGGAATCACGGCCTGCCCCTGCGCCCAAGAACTGGTCGCAGCAACGGCCCGTGACCGGCTCAGCGCGCAGGGCTTTGAGAACGACGAGATCGAGCAGATCATCGCCGCTGTGCCGATCGCGACGCACAACCAGCGCGGCCTTGGAACGCTCTACCTTGGCTCAGTCGAGGGCAGTGAGCTCAACGTTGAGGCTGCCGACCTGCTTGAGATCGTCGAAGGCTCGATGTCGAGTGAGATCTACGAACTGATGAAACGCTCCGACGAGGGAGCAGTGGTTGAGAAGGCGCACAGCCGCCCGCGCTTCGTTGAGGACTGCGTACGCGAAGCGATCCATGGCGTGATCGCTCGCTACGGGTCGCTGGATGACGCGACGTTCGTACTTGCGCGGCAGGAGAATCTCGAAACGATCCACCAGCACAACGTGACCGCCGAGCGTTTCGGGCTGCTCGGCGAGCTGCGCCGCGAGATCGCTGCAGACGAGCACCTGCTGCATCACACCTCGATGCGCGAATGGCTTGACGCCGGCAGCCGCTAGCGGTCGGCGCGCTGCGCACAGCTGAGCAGAACGCCGTTGTCAGGCACTTCGACGCTGACAAGCGGGAGAGTTCCTGGAGCGTTGAAGACCTTCTGCCCCGCGTCGGAAGCCGCGAGCGACGCTGAGTCCGAGTTCCAGAGCGCCAGCATCGCGTAGCTCTTCCCAGGACCTTCGAAGAGAACGCCGCGTGTCTTGCCCCAATCCCAGCGCCGGGTGATCTTCAACGGGCCGGCAGCGATGTCAGCGCGGACGGCGCTGAGGGCATCCTGCGAGCGGGCTTGAGCCAGCCCGGCACGCTTGACGCAGGCCGAGATCTCGTTTGGCACCGGATCACGGTTACCAAGAACGATGTAGATCGCCGTTGCGAACGAGGCGACTACGCAGACGACCAGAACTGCGAATGCCCACCTCACTGCGGAGACCCTTCGCCGGTGTGGGCTCGGCGCAGCTCAGCTTCACGGAGGAGCCGACGCATGCCGAAGAAGTAATCGACTCCGCTGATCACCGTGACGGCGACCATCACGTAGACGAGCCAGTCGATCCAGGTCGGCGATGGGACGATCAGGATCAACAGGAAAATCGTCAATACCTGAACTCCCGTCTTGACCTTCCCCCACCAGTTGGCGGCAATCACGACACCCTCGGAGCGGGCCGAAATCCGCGCGACAGTGACGGCGAACTCGCGTGCGACGATCACCATCGCTACCCATGCGGCGAGCCGCCCGAGCGAGACGAGCGAGAGCAGCGCAGCGATGATCAGAAGCTTGTCGGCGACAGGGTCCATCAGCTTGCCGAAGGTCGTGATCTGCTCACGCGTCCGTGCCAACCAACCGTCGAGCGCGTCGGTCACCGAGGCGGCGGCGAAGACAACGGCAGCGAGTACGTCGCTCGTCTGGCCTCCCTGCGAGAGCAGCGCGACGACGAGAACCGGCACAAGCAGGATCCGCAGCACTGTCAGCAGGTTTGGGAGGTTTAGCGTGAACACGAGTCCTCGAAGTATTGCGCGCCGGTGCGGCGGCGGCGCAGCCTGGCGCCCTAGGCCTCTATCGCTGCCTCGGCCGGCGGAGCGAAATCTGCGCCCCGCATCACCCCCACGCTCGCCACGATCACGAGTCCGATCGCTGCGAGATCACGAAGCGGTAGGTGCTGACCCAACACGAGCAGCCCGGCCAGCGCAGCTACCGCCGGCTCAATGCTCATCAAGACGCTGAATACTCTTGCCGGCATTCGCCGAAGCGCCTCGGCTTCCGTTGTGTACGGGATCGCCGAGCTGAGCAGAGCGACTCCCAGCCCCACGACCAGCACCGAGGGGTCCAGCAGCCGACCGCCTCCGCTGACGAGCCCTGGAATGAGAACGAGCCCGGTGGCAACTACTGCAGCTATCGCGATTCCTTCACCAGCATGGAACCGCTGCACGAGGCGCTGTGCGAGCAGAATGTAGGCTCCCCACGCGACCGCTGCGACCAGCGCGAAAGCAACGCCGACGCGATCGAGTGTGCTGTTTGCGGTCCAAGGCGCGGCGAGAATCACGACGCCTAGCGCGGCAGTAATCACCCAGAGCCATTGGATCGGCTTGCGCGACAGAGCCCCCGCCACAGTGATTGGTCCAAGGAATTCAATCGTCACAGCCACACCAAGCGGCAGACGCGAAACGGCCTCGTAGAAGCAGATGTTCATGACCCCAAGCGTCAATCCAAAGATGACTACGAGCCGCCAATCTGAAGCGCTGCGACCGCGCAATGCCGGGCGGGCGACCGCGAGCAGCAAGATCGCGCTGAGCGACAGCCTGAGCAGCGTCGTGCCTGCCGCGCCAACATCGTCGAAGATCGTGAAGGCAAGCGCGCCTCCGAACTGAATCGAGAGCGTGCCGATGATGACCAGAACAACCGGCGGAATGGTCGAGAGCGCCTTGTAGCCGACGGTCGAGCCTGCTGGGTCGCTTGGCACGGCTTCAGTCGCGCCTGTGGCAGTCTGCGGTCATCAGCTCAGTATCGCGCCCCGAGCCGATCGTCAGGACCGAGGTCACCCCTCGATCGCTGCAACCGGTGGTGGTGCCGGCGCCGAGCGCGTAACGCCGATGCTCGCGATCACGACCAACGCGATCGCGATCAGCTCTCGCAGCGCGAGTCGCTGGTTGAGGACGATGATTCCTGCAACGACGGCGACAGCCGGCTCCAGACTCATCAGGACGCCGAAGACCCTCGCCGGCATGCGGCGAAGCGCCTCGAACTCGAAGCTGAACGGAATCACCATGCTCAGAATCGCGACCACGACCCCGACCGCCAAGACCGACGGATCGAGCAGCATCCGCCCGCCGTCCAGAATGCCTGGCACGGCAGCCGCAGCGGTCGCAACGACCATTGCGATCGTCAGGACATCGCGCCCCGAGAAGAGCTTCCCTGCCCGCGCAACGAGGAGAATGTAGGTCGCCCAGCCGGCTGCCGCCATCAGCGCAAGCGCCACGCCGACGGGGTCAAGCGCCCCGGTGTGGGACCAAGGTGCCGTCATCAGGACGATGCCGCCGGCCGCAAGCAGTACCCAAAGGCCTTCGACCCAACGTCGCGAATATGCCGCAGCGACGGAGATCGGTCCCAGAAACTCGATCGTCACTGTGACGGCGACTGGCAGCCGGCCCAGAGCGGCGTAGTAGAGCATGTTCGTTACCCCCAGCGAAAGCCCGAACGCCAGTGCGAGACGGTATTGGGCTCCGGTCCAGCCTTTGATCTTGGGCCTGCTGACGGCAACCAGCATCAGCGAAGCGAGTGCGAGACGCAGGAACGTGCTGCCGACCGCGCCGACGCGGTCGAAAAGAGTCACCGCAAGCGCTGCACCGAACTGAACTGAGACAGTCGCCGCGAGCACGAGCACCAGCGGAGATACGCGGCTTAGGGGGCCGTCCTCGTGCTCGATGTCGTCGGGGACGGCGGTCACTGTCACGCCATCTTGCCACCAGCGCGCGGAGCCTGCCGCACGGATTCGCGGAGTGGACGGCTTAGCCATGCCCTAGGGTGACCTGATGCCGCTGATCCCGACCGTAATCGAGACGACCTCACGCGGGGAGCGCGAGTACGACCTCTACTCGCGAATGCTGAACGATCGGATCATCTTTCTCGGCCAACCGATCGGCGACCAGATCGCCAACTTGATCGTCGCGCAGCTGCTCCACCTTGAGTCTGAAGACCCGGATAAGGACATCTCGATCTACATCAACTCACCCGGCGGGTCGATCTACGCGGGGATGGCGATCTACGACACGATGCAGTTCATCAAGCCAGACGTGCAGACGATTTGCTGCGGCGTAGCGATGTCGATGGGCTCGCTTCTTCTGACGGCAGGAGCTCCAGGGAAGCGGCTGGCTCTGCCCAACAGCCGGATCTTGATCCACCAGCCATCAGCCGGCTTCGAAGGCCAGTCGTCGGACATTGAGATCCATATGAACGAGATCTTGAAGACCCGCGCGCGGATCGACGAGCTTTACGCGCTGCACACCGGCCTAACGATTGAGCAGGTCCATGACGACATGGAGCGCGACCGCTTCTTCACCGCTGAGCAGTCGGTCGAGTACGGCCTAATCGACCGCGTAATCACCTCGCACTAGAGCGTAAGCAGGGCGCTGCGAACTGCTGCGTCGCGCTCGCGCGCCTCGTCGTCGGCCCAACCCCAGGCGACTCCGTCGGCGATTGAGAAGGTCGGCCGCTTGTGGCTGCTGACGCGCTCGACGTTGATCTCAACGCCAACTACTCCGTCCAAGCCGGGCAGCGGGTCGGCAACGACCTGCGCGGTGCCGTGCGCGGTAAAGGCGACGTCACCGGCGGCGAGCACGGTCAGCGCGACGCGCGGATCTTCACGCAACCGCCTCAGCGAACCTCGGCGAGCTCCTAGAGCGAGAACTATTCGCGTCTCGGAGGTACGCACCGCAGTGCTCACCGGTATCGCGTGCGGGCCTTCTCCGCCGGTGGCAAGGATGCAAACCGTCCCGTGCGTCCAGTGCGGTAGTTCGTCATCCACCCGCTCAACCTAGTAGTTTCGCGGCCATGGAACGAATCAAGCGCGGTTGGAGATTGTCAAAACAGAGTTGGGCTGTCGTGAAATCCGACAAGTCGCTGCTCGCTTTCCCGATCATCTCGGTCGTCGCGGCGATCATCACGATGATCATCTTCTTCGGCGGTGGCGCCGCGATTGCCGTCGCGATCGACTCTCCTTGGGGCGCACTGCCGCTTGTGATCGTTGGTGTCTACCTGCTGACCGTCGTTGGCGTCTTTTCCTCCGTCGCGCTCGCCTCCTGCGCTACCGAAGCGCTCGAAGGGCGACAGACGACTGTCGGGCAGGGAATCAGCGCTGCCCGAGGTCGGATGAAGTTGATCCTTGCTTGGGCCGCAGTGGCGTTATTCGTTGGGGTCCTGATCTCGGTGATTCAGGCCCTAATCGAGGAGGTTGCCGGCAGCCTTGCCAGCGCGATCGTCGGCGGGCTAGCGGGCTTCGCTTGGGCGGTCGCCACCTTCTTCGTGATCCCCGTGATTGCGCTTGATGGGCTGGGGCCCAAGGAAGCGCTGAAGACCTCGGCTCACGTCGTCAAGGAGCGCTGGGGTGAGGGCGTCGTCGGCTCGAGCGCGATCGGAGTAATCACTTTCTTCGTCGCGATGCTGCCGGCGATCATCGCGATTGCGTTGGGCGTGCTGGTGATTGGATCGTCGGCCGTCGGTGGCGGCCTGCTAATCGGCCTCGGCGTCCTCGTCTTCGTGATCGCGATGCTTTTCCAGTCAACGATCATGGCTGTCTTCCGCGTAGCTCTCTACCGCTACGCAACCGAGGGCGAGGTCATCGGCGGCTTCGATCGCGAAGGCTTGGAGTCGGCCTTCGTGGCGAAGAAGACGCGCCGCGGCGCGCGCGCCAGCGCCTGAGATCAGGACCGGCCGCCTGCGGCCTGTCGGGCCCGCGCGAGCGTCGAACTAATGCTGCGATCATGTAGCTGAGATGAACACGATGATTAGCTCAATCTTCCAGCTCGCGGCAGCCGGTGGAGGCTCGTCCGGCTTCGGCGGTGGAGGAGGCTTCGGCGGTGGTGGCGGCGGCTATGGCGGTGGTGGCTTTGGTGGCGGTGGAGGCTACGGCGGCGCGGCGAGCGCTGGCTCGATCCTGACTCTCTTCCTTGTCTTCGGCGTGATCGCGCTGATCATCGTTCTGAGCATGTTTCGCTCGTACATGACTGTGCGCAACATGCGCCAGAAGCGGATCGAGCGCGACGCGCGCGTGCGTACAGCGTCGGCCGAAGCCGCGGCGGACGATGCCGCGTTCGACGCCGACGCAGTCACGGCCGGCACCGCGGCCCTCTTCGGGGCGATCCAGCACGCATGGGATCAGCGCGACGACCGCGCGCTCCAGACGATGGTCGGTGACGACCTGCTGGTCGAATGGCGCCTGCGGATGCAGGACCTGTCGGCGCGCGGGTGGCACAACCGTGTTCGCGTGCTGCGCGGCCCTGAGGTTCTGTACGTCGGCATCGACAACAAGGCCGACGACGCCGACGACAGAGCGATCGTCCACATTGAGGCGACGCTTGAGGATTTTGTCGAGACAGATGACGGAATGCGACTGATGCGCAGCGAGGACGATGACTCGGTCGTGACGCTGAGCGAATACTGGACGCTGGCCAAGCGCGATGGCGGCTGGATCCTGCTCTCGATCGAGCAGGACCGCGAGGGCGCGCACCACCTCGACGCCCCGATCATCGCTTCCCCGTGGTCGGACGATGTGGAGCTACGTGACGCTGCAATCGTCGAGGCCGCGGTTGCCGACAAGGCTCTCGAAGGAACCTCCACGGCAGAGCTCGTTGACGTCAGCTTGGCTGCCGATGCGCGTACGCAAGCGATGGACCTCTCGCTCGTTGATGGCCGCTTCGCGCCGGACGTGCTGGCGGCCGCTGCGCGGCGAGCCGTCGCAGCCTGGGCAGAAGCCGTCGACGGCCCTGACGCGGCGCTGGAGGCTATTGCAAGCCCCGAGGCGATCGAGCAGCTGCTCTACCCGTCAGCCGACGGCCACAACGCACGGCTGGTTGTACGTGGGCCGCGGATTGAGTCGATCACGATCGAGCGCCTAGTCGCGGAACCGGCACCGGCGCGAATGACCGTCGCTCTCAAGGTCCGCGGTCGCCGATACTTGGAGAACCGCGACACGGCCGCCGTGCTGGCCGGTGACAAGGATCGCGAGGTCAAGTTCAGTGAGAGCTGGACGCTGGCGCTTGATGGCTCAGACGACGCACCGTGGCGCTTGGTCGACGCCACCCCAAGCGGCTAACTGAGCGGCGAGTCGCCGTGGCCAGACGCCGTCCTGCGACCCCTAAACAGGTTGAGGGCCCTCCCCGCTCACTGCGGAAAGGACCCTCAGTCCTGCCTGACGGGATTAGGCGCGGGCGGCGCTGCGCTTGTGCGCGCGGCGGATCTTCTTCGCCTTCTCCACTGCCCGTGCGCGGGCGGTCGTACGTGTGCGGGCGGCGGCTACGGCCGTCGTTGCTGAGGCGACCTCGGCAACGCTGATCGCGCTTGGCTCACCTGCGCCTGAGGCGCAGAAGCCGAACGCAGCGACGCTCGTGCCAGGAGCAACCGATCCCGCCCAGCTCGGTGCCGTAACGGTTACGACGTTGCCACTACGTGTGGCTGTGCCGCTCCAACTGTCGGTGATCTTGACGCTGCTCGGCAGCGTGAAGGTCAACTTCCAGTTGGTCGACGACTTCCCGCCCGAATTTGCGATCTTGAAGCTGCGGCAGAGACCGCCGGTCCAAGTCGAATCCTTCGTCACGGTCGCCGTCAGCTTCGCCGCGCCGGGTACCGGTGTTGGCGTTGGCGTTGGCGTTGGTGTCGGCGTTGGCGTTGGCGTTGGCGTTGGCGTTGGCGTTGGCGTTGGCGTTGGGGTCGGGGTCGGGGTCGTCCCGGTCTGGTGCGAGGTCACGACGATGTTGCTCAGCTGGCCTGAACCGGAACCTGAAACACACATTCCGGTGTCGGAGTAGCTGCCACCGGCAACGGCCTGCGCCCAGCTTGGCGCGACTACCGAATAGTCGTTGCCGCTGTGCGTGAACGTGCCGCCCCAAGTGCTGGTTACCCAGTCGCCGTTAGGGACCGAGAAGGTGATCTTGTCGATGACCCGATCGGTCGCGGTTGCGTTGCTGACAACAATCTTTCCGCACCACGCACCTGCCCACTGCGTGTCAACCGCAACCCTCGAGCTGACGGCGCCCGGAATCGGTGTCGGCGTTGGTGTCGGTGTCGGTGTCGGCGTCGGCGTTGGTGTCGGCGTCGGTGTCGGCGTTGGCGTCGGTGTCGGCGTTGGCGTCGGCGTTGGGTTGATTGCCGGCGCGCCGCCGAATGCCTTCCAGATCGTCGAGAACTGCATTGCGCTCTGTGTTACACCGCTGCAGTAGTTGCCCGTGAAGTTGCTCGGCGTGGCGCACTGGAAGTCACGGTTGAGCGACCACATTGCGATCCGCCCAATGCTCTTCGAGTTGGCCCAGTTCAGCACCTTTGTCGCATCGGCCGTCGTGAAGATCTCGGCTGCGTTGTCATTGATCCCGATCATCGGTGTGATCCCGATCATCCGGTAGAGCTCAGCGTCGCTGCGGCCCGTGTAGACCGTTGCGAGCTGCGCCTTCAGCGCTTCGCCAGCCTGAATCGCGTAGTCGCCCATCTTGCCGGCTGGATTCTGAGAGGAGTCGTAGTAGTCCATCGCCATTACGTTGACGACGCTTACGTCGACTCCGTTCGCGACTGCGCTACGGAGCACGTTCATCCCGTCGTAGGTGAGCCCGGTCGGCATCGTCGGCAGCGTCAGCGAGACGGTTACCGGCTTGCCGGCTGCAATTCCGGCAGCTTGGACCTTGGCGATCGCCTGGAAGCGGCGCGCGATTGAGGTCGGGTCACCCTGGTCTGCGCCTTCGATGTCGAAGTCGAGGCTGCGAACGTTGTAGGCATCAATGACTGCTTGGTATTGAGCGGCGAGCGCTGTCGAAGTGGTGCATGTGCGGGCCAGCTCCTGGCCCGATGCGCCGCCGAACGAGATGATCGGCTCTGAGCCTGCTGCGCGGGCGTCGGAGATTACCTGCTTGGCGTCGAACCACTCGTCGGAAGCATTCAGGCCGTAGAAGCCGCCCCAAGATGCCTGGCAGGCTGCGCCGCTGACGATGAACGCCAGCGTCGAGGCCTTTGCGCCCGACTGTTTGATGTTGGCTGAGTTGCTGGCCTTCGACTGCAACGTCATGTCGACGTATGGAGCGAAGCTCGGCGTTGCGGCTGCTTGGGCGCTGGCTGCGGCCCCGGACATCGCTGCAACGGCTGTAAGAGCTGCTGCTGCGAGCGTGAGCCGCGTTCTGCGGCCGGTCAACTGTTCTGTCTTGCTGGTCATCAGGGTGATTTCCGTTTCTCCACCGGCTTGCGGCGGTAATTGGTCCTAAGAATTGAGAGCTGCTCCAAGCAGAGCGCAGCGCGGCCCCGCGCCGGTCAGGGCGACAGGGGCTGGCTGCGACTGCTCTTGCTAGTGGCCTGCCCGGTGGCGCAGCACGTTCTGCTTGCGCGCCTGGCGGATCTTCTTGGCCTTCAGAATCGCCCGCGACTTGGCGGTCGACCTTGAACGCGCGGCTGCGACTGCTGTCGTCGACGCCACCTGGGTTACCGATACCGCACTTGGCTCACCGCTGCCTGAGGCGCAGAAGCCGAATGATGCGGCACCAGCCCCCGGTGCGACCTTCGCCGCCCATGCTTCAGGCGTCACGGTCACGGTGTTGCCGGTGCGAGTGGCCGAACCGCTCCAGCTCTGCGTAATCGCAACCGTGCTTGGCAGCGTGAACGTCAGCTTCCAGCCGGTCGAGGTTGCGCTACCGCTGTTGGCGACCTTGAAGCTGCGGCAGAAGCCTGCGGCCCAGGTTGAATCCTTCAGCACCGTTGCCGTCAGGACTGCGCTGCCTGGCGTTGGCGTTGGCGTCGGGGTTGGCGTCGGCGTCGGCGTCGGCGTCGGCGTCGGGGTTGGCGTCGGCGTCGGCGTCGGCGTCGGCGTCGGCGTCGGCGTTGGTGTTGGCGTCGGCGCAGGCGTTGTAGCGCCGGCAGCCGTCACCGTCAGGTTGCTCAGTGTGCCGGTAGAGGAGACACAAAGGCCGGTGTCGCCGTAGCTACCGCCAGCAACTGCCTTCGCCCATGATGGCGCCGCGATCTCGCGGGCCGTTCCGGTCCCTGTGAGCGTCCCGTTCCATGAGCTCGTGATCGCCGCGCCGGCAGGCAGGGTGAACGCGAACTTCGAGATGCTTGCGTCAACGCTGGACGTGTTGCTGACGACGAGCTTGCCGCACCAGCCACCGGCCCACTGCGAATCCAGCGCCAGACGGACGCTGACCGTTCCCGC
>WLNV01000001.1 GCA_009699615.1 Actinomycetota bacterium | reverse complement strand
TCCATCGCTGAGTCGCCGCCGCCGACAATGATCGTCTCCTTGTCGACAAAGAAGGCGGCGTCGCAGGTCGCGCAGTATGAAACGCCGCGGCCTGAGAGCTCGTCCTCGCCCGGCGCGCCGATCTTCTTGTGTTCGGCGCCCATCGCGAGAATCACAGTGCGGGCCTGATACTGCTGCTCACCAACCCAGACGCGGTGCACTCCGCCGGGCTCGTCGGAGAGTTCAAGCTTGGTTGCCAGATCTGTAATGAAGCGAGTGCCGAAACGCTCGGCCTGGTCGCGCATCGTCTGCATCAGCTCGGGGCCCTGAATGCCGTCCCGGAAACCCGGGTAGTTCTCAACCTCGGTCGTCTGCTGGAGCAAACCGCCCCACTGCCAGCCCTCGATCAAGAGCGGCGAGAGATTGGCGCGCGACGTGTACAAGGCCGCCGTATAGCCAGCCGGACCACTACCCACAATGATTACGTTTTCAATCTCAGCCATGAACTTCTCCACTCAGGTCGCAGGTGACTTTACTTTGTATAGCGTAGCCGATTGGTCGCGCCCTTCCTCTCGCCAGCCCTGAACCGTGCGGCGTAGTTGGAAGTAGGCGATCGCTCCGGGAATTGTTGGTAGCCAGAAGGAGAAGGCGCGGTAGCTAAGAACGGCGACGATCGCCAAGCTCGCGGGTACTCCGAACGCCACGAGGACTCCGATCATTCCGCCCTCGACGCCGCCGATCCCTCCCGGCAGCGGCAAAAGATTGGCGAACATGCCTACGAAGTAGGCCATCACGAGAACGGCAAAGGGCGGTGGATCGCCGAAGGCATGGAACGCGGCCCAGAGCGTGAAGATGTCGAAGTACCACCAGATCACTGCGCCAAAGACAGCCCCGTCGCGCTCGCGCACGATGATCAATGCCTCGCGGACACCGACCGCGACGGTGTCCGGCACCGTCGCCAACCGGGCGATGATCGTTCCTACGCGACCGGAATCCTTCGCCCAGTGCTCGATTCGCCTATCTATCTGCTCCGGCAGCAGCGTGAACGCCAGTGACAGCAGAATCGCCACGCCACCGATGATCGCCGGAACCATCGTCAGCGCAAACACTCTGCTGCCATTGAAGGCCCCGATGTACAAGCCGACGCCGGCAATCAGCAGCGTGAACATGTAGACCGCGTAGAGGATCACGTATTGGGCGATCATCCGGGTGGCGACCGTACGGCCGGGCATTCCCGAGCGACGTAGCGCCCAAGCGGTGAGGATTGCACCGCCGGCGCCGGCGGCAGCGAAAAGCCTCGCCGCCACAAGACCGGCCATCGTTATCTGGTAGCTGACGGCCCAGCTGATTCGCGTGCTGCCTCGCACGAAGACGCCTCGGAAGAGCCAGATGTAGCCGCCGAACGAGATCAGCTCAAAGAGCGCGCAAGCGATCAGCCACTTGGGGTCTCCGTCTTGGATCCGATCCCAGGTCTTGTTGACGCCGGCGATCTGCGGGAGGACGAAGTAGAGGAAGACGACGACCGTAAGGGCAAAGAAGCCGGCAAGTAATGCATGGCGCCGCGAGAGGCGCCGAGTAGGCATCTGCTCGTCGCTGGTGACCTCTGGTACAAGCGCTTCAACCTCTTCCTGAGGCAGCTCCATCAGGCACCCTGGGCCCTGTGTTCAAGGCCTTGAACGGCCCGCGAGAGGGCTTCCGCGAACGGCGCAGCGCTTGGGGCCAAGACGCGAATCCCCTCGACCAGCGCCAACCCTGCAAGCAGATCGATTACATAGTGCTCGCCGAGATACACAAGCGCGAAGCCGAGAGTCCCGGCGTAGACCCAGCCGACAGATCCCTCGGTTCGACCGACGCCAGAGAGGACGTGAGCGGACATCACCGATGTTGCGAAGTGAAGTGAGGGCATGGCGGCCAATGGATTGCCTGCCAGCCCATCGTAAAGCGCGGGCCAGCGACCGCGCCAGAACTGCTCGCCGTAGTCGATCATCATCCGGCGCAGTCCAAGCTTGGTGCGTGCGACGTCGCCGCCAAGGCGGCCCTTCTGCGCCGCGTACCAAGGAGGGGCAGTCGGCACCAGCCAGTAGCCGATCAAGCCGAGGTCGAAGGTTCCATAGATCATCGCCGCAGCGCGCGGGAACTGTTCACGGCGACGCAGGAAGACATATGCGACGGTTGCGTGAGGAACCAGAAACCAGATCCAGTGGGCCCAGACCAGAACCTTCTCGGGCGCGCGGATGTTGCCGGGGTCGGCGAACGCCTGTTGCAGGCGAACGCCTGGGAGTTCGCCAAGCCCAAGCCAGCGATCGACCGTCACCGGGTAATCGACGAATGCCCTGTCTTCCAGCTCCTGAGGGTCGTCTGCCGGCATCTCGTAGGTCGCGAAGTAGGCCCACATCTGGAGAACACAGACGCCGACGTCGCGCTTCTTTGACCTTGGCGCCGCTACGCAAAGTGCGACCGGCGCACTCCACGCCGCTCCGAGGACTGCCGCCTTCGGCAGCTCAACACGGCGTCGCAGAAGCGGAGCGGCGGCGCCTACGGCTACCACTGCCATTGCCGCTATCCGCAGGGCTTTAGAGGTGCGCAAGGTTGGCGGAGTATACGGTTGCGGGATGCAGCTTGGCGGGCAAACAATCGCAGTAACCGGCGCTGGCGGTTTCATTGGCCAGGCGCTCTGCGCGCGGCTCGCGGCCGAAGGCGCGCTGCCGGTCGGAATCGACCGTCGTGATGATGCGAGGGCGCAGGTCGAAGCGACCGGCGCGCGATTTGTCCGCGCCGATGTGCTCGACTCCGGCGCGATCGCCGACGCACTGCAGGATTGCGACGGACTAATCCACACCGCAGCGATAGTCGGCGACTGGGGCTCGATGGAGCAGTTCATCGAGGTCAATGTGCGCGGCAGCTGCTCCGTCTTCGATGCCGCCGAAGCAGCAGGCGTCGGCCGACTCGTTCACCTCTCCTCGGTCGCCAGCTGGGGCTACGAATTCACTGGCGACCTTGAAGAGGATGCTTCTCCGCGCGCGAGCGGCGCGCCCTACGCCGATACCAAGGCGGCTTCGGACTACCTTGCGCTGCGGCGCGGAGCCGCTGTCGTTAGGCCCGGAGATGTCTACGGACCCGGCTCAGTGCCGTGGACGATCCGCCCGATCGAGGCGCTTCGCGCCGGGACATTCGCCCTGCCCGGGAAAGGTGATGCCCTGATGACGCTCGTCTACATCGACGACCTCGTCGACTGCATCCTGCTCGCGCTCACTACCGATACCGCGGCAGGGCAGGCGTACACGGCGTGGGACGGAGAACCGATCACGACGGGCGAGTTCTTCGGGCGCTATGCGCGGATGCTCGGGCAGAAGAAGGTCCGGACCGCGCCGGCGCCACTGATCGAGGGTTTCGCCTTCGCCGCAGAGATCGTCGCGAAGCTGCGCGGCACCGCGCCGACAGTCAGCCGTCAGGCTATTCAGTACGTCTCACGCCAAGCCGTCTACCCGAACGCGCGCGCTCGCGAGCAGCTTGGCTGGAACCCGGCAGTCGACTTTGATGAGGGAATGCGGCGGACGGAGCAGTGGCTCCGGGCCGAAGGGCTTCTGGGCTAGAGCGTCTCGGCGCAAGCCTTTACGAACGCCCCGATGACGGGACTTTCCGAGTCGCCCTCAGGGTGCCACTGGACGCCAAGCACGAATCTACGGTCAGGCATCTCGACCGCTTCAGGCAGACCGTCATCAACCGCCCAGCCTGTCACGTCAAGCCCATCTCCAACCCGGTCAATGCCCTGGTGATGGTGTTGCATACCGGTGTGAACGAGCTCTCCGGTGACAAGAGCGGCAAGCGAGTCGGCGGTCAATCGAATGTCGTGCGCGCTGCCGACGAATGAACCCGGATTGGGGCGGTGGAATGCTGGAAGATTCTGGACCAGAGTTCCCCCGCGGGCGACGTTCAGCAGCTGCATCCCCCGACATACAGCCAGCAGCGGCTTGTCGGCGGCGACCGCGGCGTTGATCAGTGCGATCTCACTGAGGTCACGCTCTATCCGCGAGCCCTCGTGCTCGGGCGCAGCTTCGGCGCCGTAGAGCGCCGCATCGACATCGGGGCCGCCAGTCAACAGGAGACCATCCACCGTTCCGATCAGCTGGTCGGCGACGCCATCCGCGAACGAGGCGTCGGGCGGCAGGACGCAGGCAATGCCTCCGGCCTTCTGAACGGCATCTACGAAGAGCTGCGGGACCAGCGCGGCCTCTATATCCCAGAGACTCCACTTCGCCTGCTCAACGTAGGCGCTGATCGCGATTAAGGGTCTGCGCTCTGCCATCGCCGCAAGGCTAGAGCCAAAGTCCGATCACTGCTGCAACTACATAAGATGCGCCGATGCCCAAGTTTGAGATCGAGACCGAGTTTGAAACCGTCAATCTGCTCCGAGCGGGAGGTGCGGCGAAGATCGAGCTGAACCGTCCCGACTCGCTCAATGCTTGGAACGGTCAGATGAGCAAGGACCTGTTCGCCGCCGTAGAGGCTGTCCGCGACGACGATGACGTCAGGGCTGTCGTGATCGCAGCCACGGGCCGAGCCTTCTGCTCCGGAGCCGACTTGAAAGACGGCGCAGCCGGCGGGCTCACAACCCCCGACGGCAAGCCGGACCTCGAACGAGCGCTCCACGAGAACTACCACCCGGTCATCACCGGCTTGCGCAACCTCCCGAAGCCGGTCATCAGCGCGGTGCAGGGACCCTGTGCGGGTGTAGGACTGTCGCTGGCACTGTGCGCTGATCTCGTCTACGCAACGCCAGACGCCTACTTCCTGCTCGCGTTCGTGAACATCGGACTTGTACCCGACGGTGGTTCGTCGGCGTTCATTCCGGCACGTGTCGGCGCGGCGCGAGCGGCCGAGATGGCGATGCTTGGGGAAAGAGTCGACGCGATCAAGGCGGCGGAGTGGGGACTGATCAACGGCACAGTCGAGCGCGACCTCTTTGACGACTGGATTGACGGACTTGCGGAACGGCTGGCATCGGGCCCGACTCTCTCGTACGCCGGAACAAAGCGGCAGATCAACAGTTGGGTTTACGGCTCGCTGGACGCCCAGCTTGCGCTCGAAGCGTCGATCCAACAGGAGATGGTTGAGAGCGCCGACTTCGCCGAAGGCGTGCTCGCGTTCATCGAAAAACGAGAGACATCCTTCACCGGGCGCTGAGGCGCGACTCCTCCCGTCCGATTCCTTTATAGGATTGGCTTTCCCGTGCGCTTCCCGATGACTCCTCGCCCAGCCAAGAACGGCATCCTCTTCGGGATCGTCGTGACCGCCGCGCTCCTGATCCCTGCCGCGGGTGCGTTCGCTGGCGTGATCGCCCCCGAGTCCGGCGGCGGCACTCCGAACGCCGAAGCGATCCGCTCGCTCTACCTGCTGATCTTCGGACTTGGTTGCGTCGTCTTCTTCGGCGTCGGCGGCCTGATCGTCTGGACCCTGGTTCGCTACCGCGCGAGCACCGGGGCGGTGGCAGAGCAGGTTCGCGGCAACAACCGTCTAGAAGTTGGTTGGACAGTCGGAGCTGCACTACTGCTGGTCCTGATCTCTGTAGTCACTTTCCTCAAGCTCGACCAGATCAAGAACCCGCCAAACTCGAGCGCGAACGGCCTAGCGACACCGCAGAACATCTCCTTCAACACTGGTCCTGCGAAACCATCACTGCCGCCGAACGGCCGCTCGCTCAACATCGACGTCAACGGTCAGCAGTACATCTGGCGCTACACATACGCCGACACCGACACCAACAACCTCAACAACGTTTTCTCTTACGAGCAGATGGTCGTGCCGACGAACACGACGATCAGTCTCAGTATCCGTGCTCAGGATGTTCAGCACTCGTGGTGGATCCCCGAGCTCGGCGGGAAGTTTGACGCCGTTCCGGGATACACCAACTACACGTGGTTCAAGATCACCAAGCCTGGCGTCTATGACGGCCAGTGCGCAGAACTCTGCGGCCGAGGGCATGCGACGATGGTCGCCTCGGTCAAGGCAGTCTCACCGGCAGAGTTCAAGCTCTGGTACGCGGCGCAGAAGGCCGCAATCGTGGCATCCGAGAAAGAGGCTGCCACGGCCCGCAACGCGCTGGTCGCCAAGGACGCAGCGGCGCTCAAGGCCGCACCGAAAGATGCTGCAGCTCCAGCAGCCCCAGTTGCCGCTGTCGACGGCAAGGAGATCTTCGTTGCAGGTGTACCGGCCACAGGCGCACTGGCCTGCGGTTCCTGCCACACGCTGAAGGATGCCGGAACCAACGCTGCCGTCGGACCCTCGCTCGATGCGATTCTGAAGGGTCAGAGCGCAGCGATGATCAAGGCGTCGATCCTCAACCCGAACGCGATCCTCTCAAAGGGCTTCGCAGCGAACATCATGCCGGCCAACTACGGAACCTCGCTTACCAAGGCGCAACTTGACGCTCTCGTGAAATACGTCGATCAAGCCGTAAACGGAAAGTGATCAGCAGATGACAACGACCAGCGCCGCCCCGACGACACAAGGAATCCCTGAACTGGTTGCCAGCTCCGCGGCGCCCCGGCCAACTGGCTGGCTCTCGTGGCTGATGAGCACCGACCACAAGCGGATCGGGATCATGTACATCGTCGCCTCCTGGATGTTCCTCGTGATCGGCGGCGTCGAAGCGCTACTGATTCGCCTCCAACTCGCGGTACCGGACAACACGCTGCTCTCGCCGCAGACCTATAACGCGCTCTTCACGATGCACGGCACGACGATGGTCTTCCTCTTCCTGATGCCAATGATCGCCGGCATCGCCAACTACACCGTGCCGCTAATGATCGGCGCCCGCGACATGGCTTTCCCGAAGCTCAACGCGCTCGGACTCTGGCTCTTCATCGCCGGTGGCCTTGTCTTCTACGGCTCGCTGCTCTTCAGCCCGGCTGAGTGTGGATGGACCTGTTACGCACCTCTCTCCGAAACCGCCTTCTCGCCATCGAACGGCGTCGACTCTTGGATCTTCCTCGTGCACCTCGTCGGCGTCTCGTCATTCGTCGGCGCACTCAACATCTTCGTAACCGTCACCAACATGCGCGCCCCAGGGATGAGCTGGGGCCGTGTCCCGCTATTCGTCTGGACGATGCTGACGCAGGCAATCCTGCTGATCATTTCGATCCCGGTAATCGCCGGTGCAGTGACGCTGCTGCTTACCGACCGCCACTTCGGAACCCACTTCTACGACCCGTCAAACGGCGGTTCACCGCTGCTCTGGCAGCACCTGTTCTGGTTCTTCGGCCACCCCGAGGTCTACATCCTCGTCCTGCCGGGCTTCGGAGTCATCTCCGAGATCCTCCCGGTCTTCTCGCGCAAGCCGATCTTTGGCTACAAGGCAATCGTCGCCGCCACTCTGGGCATCGCCGTGATCGGCACGCTGGTCTGGGCGCACCACATGTTCACAGTGCCACTGCCGTTCTTCCTGATGATCTTCTTCATGCTCGGCACCTACTTGGTTGCGATCCCAACCGGAGTCAAGATCTTCAACTGGGTCTTCACGATGTGGCGCGGAGCAATCGAATTCCCGGTCGCGATGCTTTACGCGATCGGCTTCCTTGCGACCTTCCTGCTCGGAGGGATCACGGGCATCTTCCTGGCGACGTTCCCGGTCGACTGGCAGCTGCACGACACCTACTTCGTCGTCGCGCACTTCCACTACACGATCGTCGGCGGTGCAGTCTTCGCGATGATGGCCGGGCTCTACTACTGGTTCCCGAAGATGACGGGCCGGATGATGAACGAGAAGCTCGGCAAGGTCAGCTTCGCGCTGACGCTCGGCGGCTTCTGGATCACCTTCCTGATTCAGCACTCAGCCGGCCTCAGCGGCATGCCGCGGCGCGTCTATGAGTACGCCGACGTCAACAACCTTGGGCTCTACAACATGATCTCGACGATCGGCTCGTTCATCCTCGCACTCGGCGTGCTCCTGACAATCATCAACATCCTCCAGAGCCTCAAGAACGGCGCGAAGGCCGGTCCCGACCCATGGCGCGGGAACACACTCGAGTGGTTCACCCCGTCACCGCCGCCTGTCAACAACTTCGACGTCGTTCCGCGCGTCCGCTCTGTTGAGCCGATGCAGGACATTCGCCGCCAGATTGAACGTCAGGATCGCGTAGGCGAAGAAGCCGGCGTAGGCGCCGGGAGTTAGAGAGTTCCGCGATGGCCCAAGTAGTCACAGGACCAGGCGCAGCTGCGGCAATCGCTCCCTCTGTTGCGCGGCAACGCGTCAACGATTACGTCGCGCTGACTAAACCAAAGGTCCAAAGCCTGCTGCTCTTTACGACGCTAGCCGCGATGCTGATCGCGGGGCGTCCGTCGATCGCGCTGATCATCGCGACGCTGATCGGCGGGGCAATGTCGGCCGGCGGCTCGGGAGCGATCAACCACTGGTACGACCGTGACGTTGACCTTCTAATGGAGAGGACGGCCGACAGACCCGTTGCCTCAGGCCGCATATCGCCCCGCGCCGCCCTCACCTTCGGCCTTCTCCTGGGCGCCACCTCGCTGGTCTGGCTCACACTGCTGGTCAACCCGCTCGCTGCAGCACTCTCGTTCGCTGGTTTCCTCGGCTATGCAGTCGGTTACACGATGCTGCTAAAGCGAAACACTTGGCAGAACATCATCTGGGGTGGAGCTGCCGGCGCCGTCCCGCCCCTAGTCGGCTGGGCCGCAGTAACCGGATCGCTCAGTGGCCTCGCGATCTTCCTCTTCTTCATCGTCTTCTTCTGGACTCCCCCACACTTCTGGGCGCTCAGCCTTCTGATGAAGGATGACTACGCAGCGGCCGGGATCCCGATGCTCCCTGTCGTCCGAGGCGAGGACGAAACGCGGCGGCAGATCCTGCTCTACTCGGTTCTCCTGTATGCCGTCTCGCAGCTCCCGTTCTGTGCTGGCGGACTCGGCGTCCCCTACCTGATCGTCTCGCTCGGACTGGGCCTGACGCTGATCGTGATGGCCTGGCAGTTGAGGCGCCGGGCGGACCGCGCCTCGGCACTCCGTCTCTATCTCTTCTCACTTCTCTACCTGGCCGTGCTGTTCGCAGCGATGGTCGCCGACGTCTGGCTGTAAGCTTCACTACGTAACCATGGACAAGAACCTCGCCCGCAAGAACAACCGCGCCGGACTGCTGATCACAGCGGTCGGTTTCGTGATGTTCGGCCTCTCCTTCGTCGCTGCCGCGCTCTACGTCTCATGACCGAACAGGAACAGAGCGCCGAACCAGCCGGAGAGAAGATCCGCCTGCCTGGTGACAGCCTTCAGCCGGTCCTTGTTGCCGTCGGGCTCTCGCTGCTTTTGATCGGCGTCCTTGGCCTCTGGCCTCTAAGCGTGATCGGCGTGCTGATCATGGGCGCTGCGATCTACGGCTGGGTCCGCGACGCGGTTCGCGAGCACCGCGAACTGCCCAGCGGTAACGACCACTAGCCCTCGCGGGTCTTTGAGGCCGGCCCCGTAGCCGAACTGGCCGAGGCGATCTCGACGTAGCAGCGCACAAGGTCGCGCATCGACAGCATCCCGCGAAGCTCCGCGCCATCGACGACGACAAGGTGGCGGAAGCCGTGATGAACCATCACTTCCGCGGCCTCATCGAGCGACCAGTCCGGTGCTGCAAAGATCACATCGCTGGCCATGTGCGTGGCCACGAGCTCCTCGTCAGGCGATTCGCCTGCTCCGAGCGAGAGCATGATGTCGCGCTCAGTGATGATCCCCGGCCCCTGCCGCTCAGGGTCGTGGACTACGGCGGAACCGATATGCCGCGAGGCCATCAATGTCGCGACCTCGCGCAAAGTGTGGCCGGGGCCAACCGTCAGAACCGACTCGCTCATCGCTTCGCTGACCTTCATCGTCATGGCTAAACCTCCACTTTCGACGCTCATTCGACCATAACGCCTATAGAACGACCTGTCTACAGCGAGATGCCGTCATCTCAGAGCCGCTCGTAGCCGTATCCATTTCACGATGCAGAGGCCAACAACAATCTCCCTTCGAACAGAGCTCTACAGCGAAGTCAGCTCGATTGTCGAGCTCGAATACGCCAGCGAGCTGACGCTCGACGAGCTTGCCCAGCGCGTTGCCTCCTCTCGTCGCCAACTGCAACGCGCGTTCGCCGAGGTAGGCAACACGACCTTTCGCCAGTACCTGACCCGCGTGCGGATGGACCGAGCTGCGGAGATGCTCATCAGGAGCGACCTCACGGTGCGTGAAATCGCCCACAACGTCGGATACCGTCAGCCCGCGCAGTTCGCCAAGGCGTTCCGGCGCCGCCATGGCGCCGCTCCGTCCGATTACCGGTCTGCGGGACGCTTTTCCGCTTCTTTCGAGAACGTTGACGCGCCAGTCGCGGCAGCGGCATAGCTCGCGCGCCCGGACCACTCTCCGAGAATGATGAGCGGCTGCGCGTCGAACACGCCGACGAGCACGCCTGCAGTCGTCGGCTACCGGTAATCTTCTCGGCCAATGACTGGTCAATCCCATCGGGGCGCGGTAACCGCCAAGAACTGGATCGCGCTGCTCGCGATCATCGTCGTCGCATCGGCGATCGGCATTGCCTTCATGCTCGCGCTGAACTGGTTCCCGGAGCAGGGCTCAAACGTCGCGCCGATGATCGACACCTTCTGGGATGTGCTCGTGATCGTCTCCGTCCCGATCTTCGTTGCCGTCACGACGATGTTGCTGTTCAGCGTCTGGCGCTGGCGTCAGAAGCCGGGCGAAGAGGATCTGGACGGACCACCGATTCACGGAAGCACGAAACTTGAAGTGATCTGGACGATCATTCCGACGATCGTGATCGCCGCGCTCACGACCTACGCCGCGATCCTGCTCGTCGACATTCAGGCGGCCCCAGCGAAGGGAACACGGGTCGTCAACGTCAACGGCGTCCAGTTTGCTTGGGACTTCGAGACAGAGACTCCAGCCGGACCGGTCAAGTCCGGTCGCCTTTACCTGCCGATCAACGAGCCGGTCAAGTTCAATGTTCGCTCGAAGGACGTAATCCACGACTTCTGGGTCCCCGCTTTCCGCCTCAAGGTCGACGCTGTCCCCGGAATCACTACGACCTACAACTTGACGCCTACGAAGCTTGGCACCTTCGACGTCGTCTGCGCCGAACTCTGCGGGCTCGGCCACGCCTACATGAGGCAGACCGTCACCGTTCTGACCGCCGAGCGCTACGCCACCGTGATGGCAGGGCTGGCTCGCGCATCCGGCGCGAAACCACCGGCCGGCGGCGCAGCAGCCGATGTGGCCGGAGAGAAGCTGTTCGTCTCCGGCAACCCCGCAACCGGCGCGACGGCCTGCGGCGCCTGCCATGCGCTGAAGGCCGCTGGGACGACCGCGGCTACTGGGCCAAACCTTGATGAGATGCTCACGAAGGACGACGCGGCCGCGATCATGGAGATGATCGTCGATCCCAACAAGGAGATCGTCCCGGGCTACAGCAAGGGCATCATGCCGGCTAACTACGCGACGACTTTGACGAAGGCAGAGCTCGCCGCTCTGGTCAAATACATTGACCAGAGCGTGCACGGAAAGGGATAACTGATGGCCGCGAAGATCCGACAGCCAGGCTGGTACAGAGCGCTTGCGTTCTCAATCCTTGGCGTCCTCGTCTGCCTCGGCCTCAGCACCGGGCTGCGCGCCGCTTTTTCGGTCGACCCCGTCTACGACGGCACCTCGGTACTCCAGATCTCGCTGCTGATGGTGCCGCTCTTCTTCCTTGGCGGCATCGGTTGCTTCGACTACTGGCTTCGCTGGGCAAGTGGACGGACGGTTGTCGACGACCATGCAGACCACGGCGCGAAGAGCTGGCGTGACTACTTCAAGGTCAACACAGACCACAAAGTAATCGGCATTCAGTACATCTGCGTCTCCTTCTTCTTCATGTTCATCGGCGGCCTGATGGCGATGCTCGTGCGCGCCGAGCTGGCCTCCCCCGGCCGTCAGTTCGTTGACCCGAACACTTACAACGGAGTCTTCTCGATCCACGCAACACTGCTGATCTTCCTGTTCGTGATCCCTGTGTTCGCTGGAATTGCCAACTACGTGCTGCCACTGATGATCGGCGCCCCGGACATGGCCTTCCCGCGCCTGAACGCGCTCTCGTTCTGGATGCTGCCAGTAGCCGGCACGATGATGCTGCTGTCATTCCTCGCTCCGGGAGGCTCCTTCGCTGCCGGCTGGACGGCCTATGCGCCGCTCTCCGTCGATGCACCAATAGGTCAAGCGTTCTTCACGATCGCAGTGCAGTTCGCCGGCGCATCCTCTATAGCCACAGCGCTCAACTTCCTCGTCACGATCATCACGATGCGTGCGCCGGGGATGACTTTCTTCCGGATGCCGTTGCTGGTCTGGGCAAACTTCTCGACCTCACTGCTTGTCGTGATCGCGACTCCATTCATCGCGGCCTCGCAGTTCATGGTGCTGCTCGACCGCGCTCTTGGCTTCAACTTCTTCAACCCTGCCAACGGCGGCGACATCCTGATGTACCAGCACGTCTTCTGGTTCTACTCGCATCCGGCCGTCTACATCATGCTCTTACCGGGCTTTGGCATCATCAGCGAGGTACTCGCGACGCGGGCCCGAAAGCCGGTCTTCGGCTACCGCATGATGGCTTTCTCGTTGCTCGCAATCGTCCTGCTCGGGTTTACCGTTTGGGCCCATCACATGTTCGTCTCGGGAATGTCGGACTGGATCCGAATCCCGATGATGATCACGACAGCGATCATCGCGATTCCAACCGGGATCAAGATCTTCTCGTGGGTCGCGACGCTCTGGCGCGGTGTCATCAAGATGGATACGCCGATGCTTTGGGCCGTCGGCTTCATCTCAATGTTCACGCTCGGCGGGATCTCGGGAGTGATGCTGGCGATGGTCCCGCTCGACATTCACGTGAGCGACACGTACTTCATCGTCGCTCACATCCACTACGTCCTCTTCGGTGGTTCGATGTTCACGATCATGGCCGGAATCTACTTCTGGTTCCCGAAGATGACCGGTCGTATGTACAACGAGCGCCTCGGCAAGATTCACTTCTGGCTGACCTTCGTCTTTTTCAACGTGACGTTCGCGCCGATGCACCTGATCGGGGTCCAGGGAATGCCTCGAAGGGTCTCGGACTACGCAGACCAGTTTGCGACGTGGAACATGATCATCTCGATCTCTTCATTCATCCTCGGCTTCGCATCGCTGATCTTCCTCTACAACATGATCGTGTCCTGGCGTTCGGGCCCGAAGGCCGGCTCCAACCCGTGGAACTCGTTGACGATCGAATGGCAGGTCTCGTCGCCGCCACCGATCTTCAACTTCGACTCGATTCCATCTGTCGTCGGCGGGCCGTACGAGTACGGCGTCCCGGGAGCGGTGCACGCAATTCTCGATCAACCGGCCGAGACTCCCGTTGCCGCGGGTGTCGGCGCGGCAAGTGAGGAGAACTAATGGAGGCCGCTTCGATCCCCACCCCTGCTGCACACGAAGATCACCACCACGGGCCGCCTACTGCCAACCAGAGCTCCCGGGTCAACTCTGAGGTACTCGGAATCCTGCTCTTCATCATCTCCGAGATTATGCTCTTCGGAGCATTCTTTGCCGCCTACTTCTTCATCCGCGTCGTTAACTCCGATGCTTGGCCTCCTGGAGACGGTCTCCCGGTCGCAGTCGCTGCAATCAACGCCGCGATTCTGCTCTCGTCCTCTGTGACGATGCACTGGACCGATGTGTCGGCCAAGCGCGGCAACGACATGGCGATGCGGGTCGGGATCGTTACAACCTTCCTGCTCGGCTGCACCTTCCTCTTCATTCAGATCAACGAATACCTGCACCTTGGCTTCACACCGGAGACAAGCGCATCGGCATCCGTCTTCTTCGGCCTAACCGGCCTTCACGGCGCCCACGTCGTGATCGGCCTGCTACTGCTCTGGATGTCGGCGGTACGGATCTTCAAGGGCAAGGTTGGCCCCAACAATCATCGCGGCCTTGAAGTTCCAGGCATCTACTGGCACTTCGTCGACGCAATGTGGATCGTCGTCTTCACGACGATCTACGTGCTCTAAGCGCTCTCTCTGTGGTCAACGATGGCGAGACCCCGGTCGACGACTCAGATCGGCTCTCGGAGGCTGAGAAAGCGCCTCCGCGGATCCTTGAGCCGGTGCGCACCGAGTCCGGTGCCTTCAAGGCCCTCGCTTGGGTGGTCGGCGGCTGCCTGCTGGTGATCGTTGCGGTCGTCGTAGCTCGCGCGCTCTAGCGAACGGTGAGCTTGCCGACCATGCCTGCCTGGCGGTGGCCAGGGACTGCGCAGAAGTAAACGAACGTGCCGGCTTTCAGTGTGCCCTTAGCCTTCGCGACACCGTTCTTGATGACTGGTGTCTCGATCCCGGCGTTCTCGATCACGATGTTGTGGGGGACGCCCGACTCGTTCGGCATCTCCAATTCGACCGGGCCAGGCGTTGCGGTCGCAGTTGTTTCGACGTAAAGCAGCTGCCCATTCGGATCGGCCGAGATCGAGAGAACGCCGTTCTTCTCAACCGCTGGCTTGCCGCCACCGGCTGGAGCGACCGCGCTCGCGAGCAGGCCGACGTCCTTACCTGGCTTTGCGGCGACAGTTGAAACGTACGCAGCCACGTCCGAAGCGTCCTGGCCGGTCACAAGATTGGCCGGCATCGGTGCATTCTGGTTCGGGTAAAGGATCTGCCCGTAGACGACCCCGCGAATCCCGTCGTCACCCCAGTTCTCCTGGCGGGCACTGGCGAAGGCCTCATCGAGATTGGGGCCGGTCACTCCCTTGCTGCCGGCGCGAGCCATTGTGTGGCAGGCGCCGCACTTCTGGACGAACAGCTGCTTGCCGTTGACGAGGTTCGCGCTCTGTGCTGGAGACGAATCGTTGGTGCAGCCCGCGACGGCGAGCGTCGCACCGGCGGCGAGAGCCAAGCTGAGCGCGCTGCGCCAGCGACCATTTAGTCGTGCCTCAATCATGAAGCCTGATGTTATCGAGAACAGGGGACCGCAGACTGCTGCTCGGCGCCTAGACGCAAGCCGCGGGAACGGCGCAGCAGGCAACCGCCCCGCTCGCTAGGATTCGCGAATGGATTCAGGACAGCGCTATCGGCTCCGCGAACCCTCATCGGGTCGTGAGGTAGTGATCGAAGCAAAGCCTGACGTCGTCTACCGCGACCAGCAGAACGGTGAGATTCTCGAGGTTGTCGGTGAGTTGCTGCCCTTGGCGCCATCGACCTCCAGACTCCCTTGGGCGGTTGAGAACCTGCGCTTCTGCAACTGCTGCGGGGCGATGGCACAGCGTGATCTCAACGAGTGCCCCACCTGTGGCCGTCGTATGGCGCCTCCCGCCTAAGTAATCGCTACCGTTACTTGCATGCGTTCAATCCTTGTTGCTTCCAGCTGCACGCTCGCAGTCACCTGCGCGCTCGGACTTTCTGCCTGTGGTGGAGACAGTCGCCCGTATGATCAGGTCCCGACGTCAACGCCGGCCCTAGTTCCACCGGCCGATGCCAACGATGTCGCGAGTGGCACAGGCGCCGCGACAACCACAACGCCGACGACGACGACCGATACGACCGGCTCAACCGACACAACAGGGGTCGACACCGGAGGTACCGGTGTTGACACTGGTGGCGGCACGGGCGGCGACACCGGCGGCGGTACGGGTGGCGACACGGGTGGCGACACCGGTGGCGGCGGGACTCCAGCCGATACCGGCGGAATCACCCCTAACTGACGCTAGTTCAGCGCTGAGTTTCAGCCAACCCTGATCTAGCCAACGCTGCTGTGGCTTACGCGTCCGGGACGATCTGGGCGCTGTAGGTAATCCGCGCCGTCGTGTACTTGCAGTAGTAGTCCGAGAACTGCTTGACCGCCAACTGCGAAGTTTGGCCTTGGGTGTCTTCACACTGGCCCTTGCCGCGCGATGCGTTCCAAGCCGTTGAGCTATCGAGGCCGGTCGCCAGTGCAGGAGCCCAAGTCGGGACCGTCAGCGCGATGATCTGGCCCTTCTTGACCCAGATTGAGCGCTGCAGGGCGATCTGGACGGTCCTACCGAAGTATGGCTTCAACTTCACAGATTCGCCCTGACGGCTGACGACTGCGCCATTCTTGGCCTTCGGAGTCTTCTTTGTCTTCTTCGTGACAGAAAGGATTGTCAGCTGGGCGGTCGCCTCGCCACCGAGCTTTGAGTCGAAGAACGCGATCTGCTTCGTTGTCGGCTTGCCGAGCGCGATCGTCCAAGCGACAATCCGTCCGTTGTGCGAGACGACCATTGGCGCCTTGTTCGACCCGCTGCGCGACTGGTAGCCGGTCGTGCGGCTGATCGCGTAGCACGGAGTGCCTGGACAGCCAGGTTTGACCGACGTGTCGAAAGCGCCGACGTCAAGAATGCGCGCCGAAGCGGCGCCGGAACCGATCAGCGCGAGGGCGCAGAACAGTGCGAGCAGAGGAATTAGTCGTTTATGCATACGAACTATCTAAGCGCACCTGCCGCCAAAATGAGCCGGTTCTCCGCCCGAGCCACGCAAATTCCCCATAAGGACGGGCTTTACGCGCCAAACAGCTGCACGATTTCTGACGCTGCAGGAGCCCTATTGCGCGCGTAATAGGGCAGCGCAACGCTCTATCGAGTCAGGGTCCCCCGGCGCGGGAATCCATGGCAGCTGGAGCGGATCGCCGTCGTAGCGCGGAATCACGTGAATGTGAAAGTGAAAGACGGTCTGCCATGCCTCGGGCCGACACGAGTTGAGAAGGTTGACTCCATCGGCGCCAAGTCTGTCGCGAGCCAGCAGCGCAGTCCGCTGTGCTGAGGTAACACAGGCAGCAAGGTCGGCGGTATCGATCTCATACAGATCGGCCGCGTGAACCCGCGGGATCACCAATGCGTGGCCGGCGGTCGCCGGGCTGATGTCCATGAACGTCACGGTCCGCTCGTCCTCGGCAATGATCTGTGCCGGGATCTCTCCGGCGGCGATTGAGCAGAAGAGGCAGTCGGTCATGAGGCAAAGCGTAACCTCTGGGGGTGGCGAAAACTGATCAGAGCGACTTGCAAGCGCTCGCGCGAGATCTGATCTACGAACTCGCGGAATTTGAGCGCCCTTCTGCGTCAGACGGCGAGCGACGCGCCGCAGAGCTGATCGCCTCCCGGCTCGCGGCCGACGGGTGTACCGCCGCAGTCGAACGCGAACAAGCTCACGGGACATATTGGTGGCCGCTCGGGCTGCTGACACTCGCCTCAGGACTCGCCGCTTTGACTCGCTCGCGGCTACTCCGGCTGGCGACCGGTGCATTCAGCGCTGCCGCGTTGGCCGATGACATCAGCGGCGGCAGCCAGTGGTTCCGGCGCGCCGTATTGCCGCGACGCTCAACATGGAACGTGGTCGCCGAAACCGGCGACAGGACGGCAAGCAAGACGATCGTCTTCGTGGCTCACCACGATGCGGCCAACTGGAGCCTTCTATTCGCGCCGCAGATCCCCGAGTTTTTCGGCGACCGCTTCCCGAAGCAGCTTGAACGCTCGAAGACGACGCCGCCAATCATGTTCCCCGTCTTCGCAGGCCCGATGCTGACACTGCTCAGCGGACTCACGGGATCGAAGGTGCTGCGCCGCGCGGCGGCCTTCCTTTCGCTCGGAAGCGCGCTGACTTTTGCGGAAATCGGCTCGCGCTCGGTGGTTCCAGGCGCCAATGACAACCTCAGCGGCGTCGCCGTAATTGCCGGGCTGGCCAACATCCTGCGCCGAGACCCGGTCGATGGAGTGCGAGTTCTGCTCGTCTCGACAGGCTCCGAAGAATCGTTCATGGAGGGGATGCGCGGCTTCGCCAAGAGGCACTTCGGCTCGCTTCCGACCGACTCAACCAGCTTCGTATGCGTTGACAGCGTCGGCTCACCGACATTGATGCAGCTCGAAGGCGAAGGGATGCTGCGCATGGCCGACTACGACGAAGAGTTCAAAAGCCAATTCTCCGACGCTGCGGCCGAACTCGAGATTGAGCTCGTCCGCGGACTCCGCTTCCGAAACGCGACAGACGCGCTGATTTCGCTCCAAGCCGGTTACCCGACGCTGATGCTCGGATCAATCTCGCGCTTCAAGGCGCCGTCCAACTACCACTGGCCAACCGACACGCCGGAGAACGTCGACTACTCAAGCGTCGTTGACGCGACGCTGCTCTGCGAGCGGCTGCTACGCAACGTCGCGGCAGCCGGACGCGACGCCTGAACCTCAGTCCGCTGAGTCGCCACCGTCGTCGTTGATGATTCCGCGCGCGAGCCCAAACGCGTCATCCTCGCTCTCAACGGTGCCGCAGTACTGCGCCTGCGCGATTGCAGCGAGCAGCTCACCGAGTAGCGGTCCGTGCTCGATTCCCAGCTCAGCGGCAAGGCGATCGCCGCGCAGCAGCGGTTCGGGCGGCCCCTGTTCGCGCCAGCGCAGCGCTTCGGTCAGAACAACCAACGCAACCTCCTGGTGAGCTGAAATCGCCTGCTCCGCCTTGCGCCCACGAGTTGCGAGCCGATCGGCGAGCGAAAGCAGCGTTACGTCTACCTCGACCGGCTGGCACGAGGTCATATAGAGGTAGAAGGCCTCCGCGGTAAGGGGCTGCTCGTGCACGAGGAAGCCGAGACGAAGGTGCTCGAGCGTCAGCTTCGAAACGTGAGCCCGCAGGCGCTCGCTCGCCTTCAGGCGCTGGAGGATCGCACCGGCGACTGCAGCTCCCTCAACGGCATGGCCAGGGAAGCCGATCCGCCCATCGTCGAACTCGGCCCGCGTCTGTGGTTTCGCGATGTCGTGCAAGAGGGCACCCCAGCGCAGCGCTGCTGCACGCGAGAGGCTGTCGGCCAGCGGCTCGGCAAGGATGGCGGCCACAGCCGTACCTTCATGGTCGCCAAACAACGCGGTGGGGTCGGATTCGATCTCAATCGCGCGTTCCAGCACCTCGAGCGTGTGCTCGTAGGCATCAAGGTGGTGGTACGCGGTCTGCTCGACCCCTTTGAGCGCGACCAACTCCGGCAGAACGACTGCGCTTGCCCCGACTTCGTCGAGCAGCTCGAAACCGCGCACCGCCTGCGGCGAACAGATGATCAGGTTCAGCTCGGCAAAGATCCGCTCGCCGGCAACAGCGCCGAGCCCGGCGCAGTGCGCCTGAGCCGACTCGAGCGTCGCCGCGTCGATTTCAAAACCCAACTGAACTGCGAACCGTGCGAGCCTTACGACTCGTAGCGGATCGGCCTCAAACGCCTCGATGCTGACCATCCGCAAACTCGACAGCCGAAAGTCTTCAATTCCGCCGGTCGGATCGATCAGCTCTCCGCCTGCCAGCGGCTCGGCGATCGCGTTGATCGTTAAGTCACGAGCGCGGAGGTCGTCTTCTAGAGTCGCTCCCTGCAGCGGCGTACAGTCGATCTGCCAACTCCGGTCTCCGCTGACGACGCGCCAAGCACCGAACTGGTCGGAGAGCGTGAAGATCGCAGCGTCGCGTGCTGCCTTGCGCAGAGCCCGTGCCGCCTCCTCTGCGTCGCCGTCGACAATTAGATCGAGATCAACCGTGTCGGATTGACCGCCGCTTCGGAGCATTCGGTCGCGGATTACACCCCCGACTAGCCAGACCGGCCGGCCGGCGAGCGCTTCACGCGCAATCGCGAGCGGATCCTCCGGGGACTTCATCGATCGCCACCGAGTGCGTCGGCCAAGTAACGGCGCGGCACCCGCGCGCTGAACGAAGTCACGATCTCGTAGTTGATCGTGCCAGCCCGGGTCGCCAGCTCTTCGCTTAGCAACCGGGCATCCCCGTCGGTACCGAGCAGTGTTACCCGGTCGCCGAGCTTGACCCCTCCCCCATCGGCGCCGAGGTCAACCGTTGTGTTGTCCATGCTTACGTTGCCGACGACGGGAAAGCGTCGGCCGGCTATCAGCAGCTCGGCATTGTTGGAGAAGACGCGTTTCCAACCGTCCGCGTAGCCAATTGGGACCGTACCGATGAAGGTGGCCTGCTCAGCGATGAAGCTTCGCCCGTAACCGCTGCTCTCTCCAGCTTCACATTGCTCGATGCAGGCGACATAGGAACTCACTTCCATCGCCGGTTCAAGACCCCGACCGGCGGGATCGCGGCCGAACGGATCGAGGCCGTAACAGGCGACGCCCGGACGTACGAGGTCGAAATGCGACGCGCTGTCCCGCAACAAGGCGGCGCTGTTCGCCGCATGACGGATCAGCCCCGGAGCTGTCGCGGCGACCTCTTCGGTCCAGTCGCTGAAGGCCGCCAGCTGTTGATCAAAGAAACTGTCTCCTAGCTCATCCGCGGTCGCGAAGTGGGTCATCAGACCAACGAGCTCGATCTGCGGGGCTTCGACCGCCTGCTGAGCGAGCCGCGTTGCGAGCTCGCGGTCGCGCGTGCCGAGGCGACCCATCCCAGTGTCGAGTTTGATGTGGACGCGACCTCCCCCGAGCGCCGCTAGCCGTTCGACGAAAAACTCGCTCCAGGCCACAACGTCGGCCTCCGCCGAGAGCGCGAGCTTCAGTTCGTCCTCTGTCAGCGCGCCCATTACGAGGATCGGCGCCTCAATGCCAGCCGAACGCAGTGTCTGCGCCTCGACGGCCGTTGAGACCGCAAGCCACGCCGCTCCGCCGCGCAACGCGGCCGTAGCCGCCTCGGATGAACCGTGACCGTACCCGTCGGCCTTTACAACGGCGCAGAGCAATGCAGTTGGTGCCTGCGCTGCAAGCAGCGCGACGTTGCGTTCAATTGCGCCGACATTGACCGAAACCAGCGCACGCAACGCGATCAACCCACCGACTAGCGATCTTCGAGCAGTGCCTCGAGCACATCGACGCGCGTTACCACGCCAACGAGATGACCCTCGTCATCAACTACCGGCAAGCGGTTGTGGCCGTGCTCTGAGATCAGATGCCCTGCATCATGAGCGTCGGCGTCCGGGCTAACCGTGATCGGCTCGGCGGTCATGATTTCCTCAACGGTGCTGGCGACCGACTTGCGAATCCGTTCCTCCCAGCGCTTGACCGAACCGAGGTAGATCACACCACCCATAATCTGGACGTGCGCCGGTGGGTCAACATCCTCCTGCTCATCGAACATCAGCAGGTCGCTCTCGGTCACGATCCCAACGAGGATGTCGTCTTCATCAACGACTGGAAGGCCAGGAAGTTCATGGTCGTGCATCTGCTGGACAACGGTTTCGACGCTGTCTTCCGGACCCACGCTCTGCGGGTCGGCATCCATGATCTGACTGACTGTTGAGCTCATGGCGAGAATCCTACCGTCAGGTCCACGCGAGAGGCAGAGCGGCAACGACGTCGCTGGCGATCATGCCTTCAATCCCGACCCGCTCTGCCGCGAGATCGGCGGCGCGGGCGTGGAGGCGCACGGCTGCGGCGGCTGCAACGAACGGTTCGGCGCCGCGCGCCAGGAGCGCTCCAACTACGCCGCCGAGGACATCCCCTGTCCCCGCCGTCGCCAATCCCGGGGAGGCTCCCGGACTGACCGCGACGAGGCCGTCAGGGCTGCAGATCAAACTGTCAACGCCCTTCAAGATCACGGTCGCGCCGGCAGCATCGGCGACCTCTCTGACGCACTTCAACCGCCGCTCCTGGACCTTTGCCGAGCTGCAGCCCAGGAGTCGTGCCAGCTCCCCTTCGTGTGGCGTGAGGACGGTCGGATGCTTCCTCTTTCTCAGCTCATCGAGCCTGCCCACAAACGCCCCGAGTCCATCGGCATCGATCACTAGCGGTTGTTGGACCTTTTCAGCAACTTCGCGCGCGAATGCTCGGGCCCCCTTGCTGGCACCAAGGCCGGGGCCGAGCAGGACGACGCCCTCTCGCTCTCTGACGGCAGAGAGCAGATCCTTCGCGCCGTCGCGGCAGTGGTGGCCGTCATCGCCGTCGAGGGCCATCTGCATCACCTCGGGAAGATGGCTCGCGACAACGCGCTGTTCACTGTCCGGAACGCAGGCCGTGACGTAGCCGGCCCCTCCTCGCATCGCCGCAGCTGAAGCCAGCACAGCCGCCCCGGTGAGCCCTCGCGAGCCTGCTGCAACATAGAGGTGGCCACTCGTGAACTTGTTCGAGTGTGCGCCACGCCTTGGCAAGAGCGCGAGCAGCGGATCGTCGATGATCAGACCGACCGACGCCTCTGGGACCGGAGCGCCCGGCGGGATGCCAATGTCGACAACCCGGACCGCGCCAGCGTGGTCGCGGCCCGGGTTGATGTGCAGCCCGGGCTTGTCGGAGTTGAAGGTGACGGTCATCTGCGCGCTCACGGCCTCGCTGACGACCTCGCCGCTGGAGGCGTCGACGCCGCTTGGAACATCAACGGCAACCACAGGATGCCCGCAGCGCGCGATCGCAGCTATTGCCTCGGCAACCGCCCCGCGAGGCTTGCCGCGAAAGCCGGTCCCGAGCAGCGCGTCCACGATCACGGCGCCATCGGCGAGCAGTCCGTCAGCGAACGGTGCCGGAACTTCCCCGGGGAGAAGGTTCAGCTGCGCTCGCGCGTCATCGCTTAGCTGCTCTGGATCTCCCGCTTGAAGAACCCTCACTGCGCGACCAGAGGAGCGAAGTATCCGAGCGGCAGCGTACCCGTCGCCACCGTTGTTCCCCCCGCCACAGACGACGACGATGAGGCCTTCCGGGATGTAGCGATTGACGTAGTCGGCGAGGCCGGAAGCGGCGCTCTCCATCAAGGTCATTCCCGTAATACCAAGCGACTCGATCGCCCAAGAGTCGGCCGCACGCGACCGCTCGGCGTCCGAGAGGGCGATCAGCCAGTCGCTCATGCCGGGCCGCCGGCGACTACTGCCCCAGCCATCGACTTGGAGTGAGTAAGCGAGCAGCCGAGCTGGAGCTTGAGCTGATCGGCTCGTTCAGCCGCCGCTCCTCTGAGGATCAGCCGCGGCGATCCTCCGGCGCGCGACTCGACTTCTATCTCGAGCGGTCGGAAGACTGTGAGCTCGAGTGCTTTCGTCGCTGCCTCCTTGGCACAGAAGCGCGCCGCGAGATGCTGCACCGGCCGAGCCTGAGTCTCCGAATATGCGAGCTCTCCGTCTGTGAACAGCCTCTCTGCCAGCCGCGGGCGCCGCTGCAGCGCGCGCTCCATCCGGTCAATCTCAAGCAGATCAATACCGACGCGGGGAGCTGGGCTCATCGTGCGATTCTATTCGACCGTGACCGTCTTCGCGAGATTGCGCGGCTGATCAACGTTGAGCCCCCGCAGGCGTGCGATTCGGTAGGCGAGTAGCTGCAGCGGGATGACGGCCAGCAGCGGCTGCAGAATCCAGTCGGTTTGAGGGATTGAGATGACCGAGTCGGCCTGCTGATCAATCGTCGTGTTACCTGCGCTCGCGACCGCGATCAAATAGGCGCCTCGCGCTCTGACCTCCTGCATGTTGGAGATCACCTTCTCGAGCACCGGTGAATCGGTCGCCACCGTCACGACCGGTGTCTGCTCACTAAGTAGGGCGATCGGGCCGTGCTTCATCTCGCCGGCCGCATACGCGTCTGTCGAGATGTAAGAAACCTCTTTCAACTTCAGTGCGCCCTCATCGGCTACCGCTACCCCAGCGTGGCGACCCAAGTAAAGGAAGAAGTTCGCCTCCCAGACATGTTCTGCGACGGCCGTAACGACCGGATCGACCGATTCGAGCAACTCCGTGATCAGGCTCGGCATCTGCTTAAGATCGGCGACCAGCGCGATCCTTCTTTCGACCGGCAGGGCATCGTGCAGCTCGGAGAGCCGCAGCGCCAACAGGTACATGACGGCGACCTGACAGACGAACGTCTTCGTTGCAGCGACAGAGACCTCCAGTCCGGCGCGCGTGTAGAGCACGCCGTCGGCGTCGCGCGTGGCCTGTGAGCCCATGATGTTCGTGATCGCCATCACGGTCGCTCCGCGCTCCTTGGCAATCCGCATTGCCGCCAGAGTGTCGGCGGTTTCGCCCGACTGCGTGATCCCGATTACAAGGTCGCCAGGGCCGACAATCGGGTTGCGGTAGCGGTATTCGGAGGCGATCTCGACGTCGACCGGCACTCGCGCGAGCTCCTCAATCGCGTAGCGGCCGATAAGTCCTGCGTGGTAGGAGGTGCCGCAAGCCACAACGATGATCCTCTTCGCGCTACGAAGCTGATCGTCGCTCAGCGCACCGACGTCGTCTAGATCGACGCCGTCTTCGCGAATGGTACGGTCGGCAATCGTCTCCGCGACGGCGTAGGCCTGCTCGTGAATTTCCTTCAGCATGAAGGTCTCGTAGCCGCCCTTCTCGGCAGTCTCTTCATCCCAATCGACGGTCACAACCTCACGCTCGATCGGCACGCCGTCAGGAGTCGAGAAGGTCGCTCCCGTCGGCGTCACAGCGACAATTTCCTCATTCTCGACGTACTGGACGCGTCTCGTCTGAGCGAGAAAGGCGGGGACCGCCGACGCGAGGAACATCTCGCCGTCTCCAACTCCAATGATCAGCGGACACTCCTTGCGCGCACCGACCAGCAGTTCCGGCGAATCGACCGCCATCGCGACGAACGCGAAGTGGCCCTCCAGCTCGGCGTACGCGCCGCGCACCGCCTTCTCGAGATCGCCGTCAAGGTGGGTCGCAACCAGGTGCGCGATCACCTCGGCGTCGGTCTCGGAGCTGAACTCGGCTCCGTCCGCGATAAGTCGTTCGCGCAGTTCCATGTAGTTCTCGACGATGCCGTTGACGACGACGTGGACCTGATCAGCCGTGTCGAAATGCGGATGCGCGTTCTGCTCGTTGACGCGGCCGTGGGTCGCCCAGCGCGTATGTCCGATGCCTATCGTCGCCGCTTCAACGAGTGTGGCCGTGGCGCCGCCAGCGGCCTGCCTGGCCTCGACGGCTGTCTGCAGATGCGCCAAGTTGCCGACAGCGCGAACGGCTTCGATTGAGCCGCCCGACATGACCGAAATGCCGGCCGAGTCGTAGCCGCGGTACTCAAGCTTGGCGAGCCCTGCGAGCAGCAGCTCCTCTGCGGCCCTGGAGCCGACGTAACCAACGATTCCACACATGCTGTGAAGCGTAGCTAGTGGCCTAGATGGCGCGGGTGCCGCGAACCGCGTTGGGGATCAGCCGGCAGCTTCGACGACGGCAACGAGGCGCGCGCAAATCTCTTCGCATCGAGCGTCGTCAGGCGCTTCAACCATCACGCGGACCAGCTCTTCCGTCCCGCTGGCACGGACCAAGACTCGCCCCTGCCCGGTCAGGGCGCTGTTCTCGTCGGCGGCGGGGCCGGCAACGGCGGCGAGCGCGGTGGCCTTGTCTGCGACCTTCACGTTTACGAGCCGCTGAGGCAGCTTCTGCATCGCCGACCGCTCAGCCAAATCTTCTCCCGCGAGCGCCTCCAATGTCAACAGCGCACTGGCTATCCCGTCCCCCGAAC